>NZ_JACHFL010000012.1 GCF_014201875.1 Deinococcus humi
ACGATCAGGTTGGCGGAGGTCCAGGAGGCGTCGATCAGGTGGCCGCGTCCACGCAGGGTGCAGTTTTCGAGGATGACGGGCTCGGCGGTCTTGATTTTGACGGCGGCGACGGTGGGATCGTTGCTCAGGTATTCGCCGGTGTAGGTGCCGCCTTTGGTGATGACCAGCGGTCCACTGACGATCGCAGGCGTGGGGGCTGGTACAGGGGTAGGGGTGGGTGCAGGAATCACAGGCGTGGGAACCGGAGCGGGGACAGGCGCAGGCACAGGGGTGGGCACCACTGGGACGGGTGCAGGAACTACAGGAGTAGGAACTGGAGTGGGGGTAGGGACAGGTTCGGGGACGGGTGCAGGGACCACGGGGGTAGGGACTGGAGTGGGAGTAGGAACAGGTTCGGGGACGGGTGCAGGGACCACGGGGGTAGGGACTGGAGTGGGGGTGGGGACAGGTTCGGGGACGGGTGCAGGAACCACAGGGGTAGGAACCGGAGCGGGGGTGGGGACAGGTTCGGGGACGGGCGCAGGAACCACAGGGGTAGGAACCGGAGCGGGGGTGGGGACAGGTTCGGGGACGGGTGCAGGAACCACAGGGGTAGGAACCGGAGCGGGGGTGGGGGCAGGAGTGGCGGGATTGGCAGCCACATTGCAGTCCACCAAAGTGGTCCCTCCCCAATCGGCGTGGTCCTGATTGTTCTTGTCGCCCGCGTCAGTGACGACCAGCTTGAGTTCCTTGCGGCCCGCAACGCTGATGTCAATGGTCTTGGTTGCGTCTGCGCCCGTCATCTTGCCGCTGTCGAACAACTTGGTACCGTCTGCATAGACCTGAAACACCACACTGCCCTTGTTGGCCACCTCGTCGTCAATACCCACATCGCTGATGAATCTGCTGCATTTGCCGCCGATGGCGAAGGTCATCGTGGAGTTGGCGTGTACCCCGAATCCGCTGGTGTATTTCTGGCCGTTGATGCTCATCGGGCGGCCGTCTTTCGCACTGGTTTCACCGACACTGGTGTTCCGCTCAATGGGTCCCCAGCCGTTGGTCGCCGAGGTCCATGGCGAGTTGCTCAACATGTTGTTGCCCGCCGTCAGCGACTCCTGAGTCAGTCTGGTGTCCGTACCATCGTCTGTCCACAAGTGCTCCGTACCATCGTACGGGTCGTCCTGTTCAACGGTCTTCTCAATCACAGGTGGCGTGGTCTTGGCGATGACCTGCTCCTCAGGCGTACTGGGTCCCGAGCAGGCCGCCAAGATCAGGGGCGCGCACCACACCAGCCAGCGCAGGGGACGGGGGGCTTTGGTGATTGAGGGCTGGGGAGCAGTGGAGGGAGTGAAGGACATTTTGTTTCTCCTGAGGAAGCGCGTTGCTCGCCGCTAATGAGACTCTTCAATGGCAGGTGTGGTACGGGGCCAGACGATCTATAAAAAATGGCGGGGAAGTCGCCAGAGGGGTAAAGCTCTTCTCTGTTGACATCACGCTACAGATTTAACCGAAACTTCATCTATGAAATATCCATAAATGCAAACTTCGATTTGCCGGTTTTCTAACAGAATTTTGGTTTTTTACTTCGAAAAACAGGTGTATAGGGGGAGGGTATTGTCCTTTATCCTTTCGGCAGTGCGATGTTTGTCAGAAATATCGTTCTGAAGGAGCTGCAAGTCGATAGACGAAGCAATAGCCTTTAATTACTCGCGAGTAAGGATTATGTAAGAGCAATACAACAGTTTTTCTTGTAAGATTATCGAAATCTCAAATATTATAAAAATGAAAGACCCTTACAGCAATTACCACCGTACTATAATGTGCAGTTTTATATACTCTAAAATATTGAGCCTATGAATATATCGACTCTTATTCAGAACAAGGCAGAGTGTAATTCAATAATCTGGCAATTGAGATCGATCTGGAATTTGGCGTGGTTGCTATATTTTACTCATGTTACTCTAATATCTTATTATTCTCACGCTCTGTTAAAAAGGCTTACGGGAATCACCGTCATCTGATGGCATAGATTTCGGCGCTGGTTGTTCTGCCCGTAATCAAGAATTTGAAAAAGATTGAGAACTCTCAATTATGGTCAGGGCAATTTGCGATGGTTTAACGTCTGGCGCATTATCCTCGGCCAGATCGCCCCCGCTGTTCTGGTGGCCGTGTGTTCTTGAAACGATGTCGCGCGTGGCACTTCTTAAAGGCCCTTGAGCAGCATCTTGTTCAGCACCGTCCTGCTTCTGTCTGGTTCAGCCTTCTGATAAAGCCATCCCCGAATGAAAGGAAGCCGTCTGTGATGCCAAAATCCAAAGCTGTCTCCACCCTGCTGTCCCCGTCTCGCCTGCCTGTACTGGGTCTTGTCCTGACCGGCTTGCTGGCCGCCTGTAATTCCGATAAGCCACCCATCACCGAGCCTGAGCCCGAGCCTTCCGGTACCATTCTGAAATTCAATTTCCAGCCTGCCGGTTCGACCACGCCCGAGGGCTACACTGCCGAAACTGGTGCGCGGTATGACGATGGGCGCGGGTATGGCTGGGTTACCCAGGACAGCCTGAACTCGGCGAGCCACGTTCCTCTGGATGTCAGCGTCAATGCCCGTGACCGCAAGCTGAACACTGTGGACCCGCGTCTGAACACTTTCATTCACATGCAGTACAACGCCAACTCCAGCGAGCCGGCTGTGCGGACGGCTGCTGCCTGGGAGTACAAGATTGACAACGGCACCTATACCGTCACCGTCAGCACAGGCGACGCCAGTCCTAGTCTGGACAGCAAGCATGGCCTGAACATTGAAGGACAAGAAGCCATTGTGCCTTACGTTCCGGCGGCCAACAACAAATTCAGAACGGTGACCCAGCGTGTTACGGTCAGCGATGGCCGCCTGACTATCGACGCCATTGGCGGGACCAACACCAAGATCAATTACGTGATCATCGCGCCCGGTAACCGACCAAGCGTGCGCGAAACCGATCCGGAGAACGGTGAGACCAATGTGGCCCCTACCGGGGCCGTAACTGCCGACCTCAACTTGCCCTCCCAGGCTATTGACTCAGGTACGTTGACGCAGGCCGTTTCCCTGACAGGTCCAGACGGCAACAAGATTCCGGCGATTGTCAACACTTCGGGTGGCGGTGACGTAGTGGTGCTCAAGCCCAATGCGCCGCTTGAGCCCTTTACAAAGTACACCTTTGAAATTTCCCCAGCCCTCAAGGATGGGGCAGGCAATAACTTTCTGCCATACAGCACCAGCTTCGTGACTGGTGCAGCTGTGGGGGACCCTGGCTTGGCGGCTTTCGAGCAGGTGAAGCAAGCCAATGTTCCTTCCAAAGCCTATACCTCTGTGGAGATCGGCCCGGACGGCAAGCTGTACGCCTCAACCCTGACCGGTGAAATCCTGCGCTTTGACATCCAGAACGACGGCACCCTGACCAACGTAAAGGTCATCGACTCGTTGATCAAAGCCGAAGGTGGCCCCCGGACCATCATCGGGTTGAAGTTCGATCCGTCCAGCACGGCGAGCAATCTGGTGCTGTGGATTACCAACAACGTCGTATACACGGGTCAGGCCGCTCCAGAGTGGACCGGCAAGATCACGCAGCTCAGCGGCGCGAATCTGGAAAAGGTGCAGGATTATGTGGTGGGCCTGCCGAGGTCGGTGCGCGACCACATGACCAACTCGATCTCCTTCAACCCTAAAGAGAAAGGCACGTTGTACGTGCTGCAAGGCAGTGACACCTCCACGGGTGCGCCCGATACCCAGTGGGGCCTGCGCGAGGAGAAATTGTTGACCGGCTCGCTGCTACGTGTGGACCTGAACAAGATTCAGGCCGGATCGCCTGTGAATGTCAAGACGGCCGAGGGGGGCAACTACAACCCCTATGCTCCTGATGCGCCGGTCACGCTGTATGCCACCGGCATCCGCAATGCCTTTGACATGGTGTGGCATACCAACGGCCACCTGTACGTTCCCGCCAACGGCGGCGCGGCGGGCGGCAACACGCCCAGCGTTCCTAGCCCGCTGCCCGCCACCTGTGCCAATCGCCCTGATGGAAGCTACAAGGGTCCAGTCGTTAACGGCAAGAACGGAATGAAAGTGCAGAACGATTTCTTGTTCAAAGTCGAGAAGAACAAGTATTACGGTCACCCCAACCCGACGCGCTGTGAATGGGTGCTCAACGGCGGGAACCCCACGGCAGCGAAGGACCCCGCGGAGGTCATCGATTACCCGGTGGGCACCCAGCCTGACCCCAACTGGGGTGGCGTAGCCTACGACTTCGGCGAGCATGCTTCGCCCAACGGCGTGATTGAGGAATACACCATGCCCGGTAACTCATTGCTCAAGAACCGCCTGATGGTGGTGCGCTATAGCAAGGGCAAAGACATCATCATCCTCAAACCCGGCGTGGATGGAAACATCGTGGCCAGTGAAACGCTGGAAAACGTGCCGGGACTGACCAACTTCAACCCTAGCCCGCTGGACCTGACTGAAGACCGCAGCAACGGTAACCTGTATGTGGCCCAGCTCGACGAGACCACAGGCGCGGGAACCATTCTGCTGGTCAGGCCCAAGTAAGCGGATTCAGACAGAGTTCAGCTCAGATCTCCCTTTCCACAACGCCTCGCAAGGCGGCGCGTGGAGGTCCGGTTCCGTCCGGCCTCCCGCGCTTTTTTGATGCCTCTGAACTTCGCCCGTTACCACTTCCTTTCCTGCCCTGGAGGTCCGACATGCCCCACCTCTCCCTGTTGACCCTGGCCCTGCTATGGGGCCAGAGCCTGCCCATGCCTTTTACGGCCAGTCAGCCGTCCATCCAGGTGACCGCCTTGCAGGCTCAAGCTGGGGCCACTGTGCCCGAATTACGCCCCAGTCGCACTCTGCGGGTCAGTAGCACCTATGTGGGAGCACTGGCCTTCAGCCCAGACGGCAAGTGGCTGTTGACCGGCAGCGGCGAGGGGACCATCCAGTGGTGGGCGGTAGGTGACAGGGCTGTGCGCGGCCCCAGCCTGCGCCAGCCAGGATCGGTCACGGCGCTGGCCTTCAGTCCGGACGGACGCCGTCTGGCGGCCATCAGCGGAGACGGACGTGTGCGGCTCTGGGACGGGCAGAGCCGCGCACTGCTGCTCACGCTGGACCCACAGACCTATTACGTCACAGCGCTGGCCTTCAGTCCCGATTCGACCATGCTGGCGACGGCGGGCGGCGACAACACACAGCAGCCGGGATCGGGGAACAGCGTCAAACTGTGGGACCTGGGGAATGGGCGCGTGCAGGGCAGCCTGCGAGGGCACGCCGATGTGGTGACTTCGCTGGCCTTCACCCCGGATGGCCGGACCCTGGCCAGTGGCAGCCGCGACCGCACCGTGCGGCTGTGGGACGTGGCTGGGCGTCTCCCACTGCGGACGCTGGCCGGCCATGACGACTATGTCAGTTCGGTGGCCTTCAGCCCGGACGGCAGGACGCTGATCAGCGGCAGCTGGGACAGTACAGCGCGGCTATGGACCGTGGAGAACGGAAGGGTGCAGCGCGAGTTGCGTGCCCCTGGCGGTCCTGTGGAGACTGTGGCCTTCTCTTCGGACGGCCAGCGGCTGCTGACAGGCATGCAGGATGGTCGCTCGCGCCTGTGGGACGCGCGCAACGGTGCACTGCTTTCCACCTTGGTCGGGCATGGCGACGCCGTGAATGAGGTGGCCTTCAGTGCGAATGGCAGGATGGCCGCCGCTGCCGGAAGCCGGGATGGCCAGGTGCTGCTGTGGGCGTTGCCAACGATTCCCCGCTGAGCAGGCCGTGTCCCTGATTCGTTAACGTTGCTGTATCGCCCTTCTCGTCACCATCTCCTGACAAGGTCCGATCTTAAGGGCGCGGTGGGACTGGGAGACAAGCCACCCCCGCAATGGCCCAGGCCACCGCAAGTCAGACGATGAGGTTCTCACCAGTGAAGAAACGACATGCCGCCGCCAAACTGACTCTGCTCTGTGCCTTGCTGGCACTGTGTGGCTGCTCATCGCTCCCCCCCGGCGGGGCATTGGCCCTGGCCGAGAAATCCGGCCAGAGTGAGCAGGCTCCCCTGGCCCAACAGTCCATTCGTCCGGCGTTCAGCGCGCGGGATACGGCGGCGCAGGCCGATGGCCGCATCGTGGTCTTTGGCCTCAGCGGCGCGCATTACGTCTTCGCGCGGTACCTGGACAGCGGACAGCCCGATCCCAGCTTCGGCACGGCAGGAGAGGTCCGCGTGCCTCGCACGGCGCCGGGCACCCCTTCTGAGGTTCTGCGCCTGACCGTGCAGGCCGATGGAAAATTGCTGGCGCTGGGCGGCCGGACGCTGCTGCGCCTGCTGCCGGACGGTCAGCCTGACCCGGCTTTCGGTCAGTCGGGGCAGGTCACCGCCGGATTGCCCGCCATGCCTCAGGCGCTGGCCTCACTGCCCGACGGACGTGTGCTGGTGGCGGGGGGCAATCGCGAACTGTCGGCTGCTCCAGCCTCCCCAGCCTCGGCCCTGGTGCTGACGCGGCTGCTGCCGGGCGGTGAGCCAGACCCCAGCTTCGGCACGGGGGGGCAGGCGGTCACGGCGGTCGACGATTCCGCCTCGGCCCACACCCTATGGCCGCTGGCCGACGGTGGTGCGCTGGTTGGCGGTACGGCCCTGTCGCTGGATGGAGGCACGTACAGCCGCTGGGTGGTGGCGCGGTACACCGCTGGCGGCACGCTGGACCCCGCCTTCGGGGAGCGGGGGGTGGCGACGGTGCGCTCAGACCGCTTCGCCGCCACCCGGCCCAGCGCCCTGGCGGTGGACGCCTCGGGCCGGGTGCTCGTAGCTGGTTACCTGAGCAGCGGGGTCTGTACCCTGGCACGGCTGCTGCCCTCCGGGGACCACGATCCGGACTGGGCCTACGAGAACGTCAGTGACCTGCGTGTCCTGCCGGACGGCAATGCTCCTGGGAGCGGCGGTGCGGCAGACAACGCTCCAGGGGTTTCGCTGGCCCTGCTGTCTGATGGTGTGGCCTTGGGAGGATGCGGGCAGTTTGCCGCCGACGCCTCCGGGCAGGAGCAGGCCCGTCCGATTCTGGCCCGACTGGATATGGACGGCGGTGTGAACCTGACGTTCGGCAGTGAGGGCTTTCAGGACGTGCCCGACAGCGCCCAGATCGAGACCACCCCCCAGGGAAAATTGCTGGTGGGCCTCGATTCGGTGACCCAGCTTGAGCCCTGAAGGGTCCCCCGTCATGAACGGTCAGGGTCTCCCTAGGCCTATTGAACACCTTCTCGCAATCCGCCATCCAGGCGGTGGGTCACTGTGCCCCCGCCCCATACATCGCCAGATCCACCGAATCCGCCGCTCCCGTCCACAAGCCCGGCGGTCAGCGAGACGTGCTCTCCCGGTTGGTGATCTCGACACAGCAAAATCGACTCAGGAGTGAGCCATGACTGTATTTTCCCTGCACATCCCCCAAGACCAGCGCCGCCTGCGCCGTAGCCGCTGGGCGCTGACTGCCCTGCTGGTGATGACCACCGGTTGCGCGCAGCCCCAAGGCGGCCTGATCCAGCCTGATCCTGAGCCTGCCATTCAATTAAGTGCCCAGCCAGGCACTCTGGTGTTCAGCGGCACGAGAGCCGGCACCGGAGCCGGGGCCAGCACCGTACAGACGGTCACGCTTCAGAACAGCACTGACGCCCCGGTTCTGCTCACCGGAGTTACCTTCAGCGCGGGGACGGCCTTCGGTCTGGTGTCGCCGCCTACCTTTCCGCTGACGCTGGATGCCGGGGCCAGCTTGAACCTCAGCGTGAAGTTGCTGCCGGGCAACCCGACGGGGGTGCTGCGCGCCACGTTGCGTGCCGTGGGCGAGGGCGCCGTGGGGGAAGTGGAATTGGCCGGCCTGCGCGCTGCTGGACTGGAGGGCGACAACGAACCGCCACTGGCGCAAATCGTGGACGCCCTGGATTACAAGACCAATGTAGGTGGCACTGGCCTGATCCTGGGGACGGGCGCTGGCCCCATTGGCGACGAGGTGATGGCTCCGCTGTTCGAGCGCGCCTCGTCGGCCCCCGTGACCCTGCGCCCGGTGGCCCGCTATTCCCCCGACGGTCTCTCGGCCTACGGCACCTTCGTGCTGGCCGGCGACGCGGCGCGCTTGCAGGTTCTGGGCACCATGGCCCTAGGCAGCCACCAGGCTCTCAATCCGCCGCTTGTCGCGGGCAGCCAGACTACCTTCGACCCGGGCAGCCAGCCGTTCGGGATCTATCTGGCGGCCAACGGCAAATATCCCACGCAGGACACCTATACCCTGGACCGTCTGAATACCGGCTCCACCCGCCACGCCGTCCGCACCTATCCGCTGAAGGACCGCGCCGGCAAGGTTGTCCCGAACAGCTACCTGCTGGCCTTCGAGCCGTCGGCGAACGGCGATTATCAGGACGCCGTGTTCGTGCTGGAAAACGTTCGTCCAGTGGCCGCGAAATAGTCGGTAAGGGCAGAAGAGAGGGGCCAGAGCGTTCGCCGCGACTGGCCCCTCTCTCTTGTTCTGCGTCTTACCAGGCGGCGATATGGCCGTCGGTGCGGCTTTCGGTGCCGCCTTCCAGCACGCCCGTCTCGGGATTGCGCCAGATGATCTGGCCGCGTCCGAAGGCGCTGGGTTCCAGTTGCACGCTGACGCGGTGGCCGCGGCGCGCCAGTTCGCGGGCCAGCGTCGCGCCCAGACCAGCCTCTACCTCCACCCCCAGCCCGGCCAGCCACTGCCAGCGAGGAGCATCCAGTGCCTGTTGCGGATTCATGCCGTAGCGCACGGTGTTCAGGACCACCTGCAGGTGGCCCTGCGGCTGCATGAAGCCGCCCATGACGCCGAAGGGGCCGACAGGAGTGCCGTCGTTCCGCGTCAGGAAGCCGGGAATGATGGTGTGGTATGGGCGTTTTCCGGGCGCCAGGACATTGGGATGGCCGGGCTCCAGGTTGAAGTTGTGGCCCCGGTTGTGCAGGCCGATGCCCGTGCCCGGCACCACCACGCCGCTGCCAAAACCCATGTAGTTGCTCTGGATCAGGCTGACCATGTTGCCCTCGTCATCGGCCGTCGCCAGGTACACTGTGCCCCCGCTGCTGGGCGGGGCGGTGGCCGGGTCATGCGCCTTGTCCGAGAGCCGCTCCCGGTGGGCATGCGTGTTCGCCTGCGAGAGCAGATGCTCCACGTCCACCGGGCTGTGGCGCATGTCCGCGACGAACTGATGCGCGTCGTGAAAGCCGCGCTTCATGGCCTCGATCTGGAGGTGCAGGCCGTCCGGGTCATCGCGCCGGTCGGGCAGCCCTTGCCCTTCCAGAATGTTCAGCGCGATCAGCGCGGCGATGCCCTGGCCGTTCGGCGGAATCTCGTGGACACGGTGGCCGCCATATTCGGCGGAAATCGGCGTCACCCATTCGCTCTGGTGCGCTGCCAGATCCTCGGCCCGCAGCAGGCCGCCGGTGGCCCGAGCATGGGCGTCGATCTGGGCGGCCAGCTCACCCGTGTAGAACGATTCGCTGTAGCTGGAGGCAATGGCTTCCAGCGTGCGGGCGTGGCCCTCGCTGCGCCACAGCGCGCCGGGCTCGGGCGCAAAGCCGTCCGGGGCGAAGGTGCGGAACCACTCCTCCATGATGTCCATCTTCAGGCCCTGAAAGATCTGGATGGTCCGTGACCAGCCCGCCGACGCCACGGGCGACAGCGGAAAACCGTCACGGGCGTAGCGGATGGCGGGGGCTAGCACCTGCGCGAAGTCCAGTCGTCCGTGCGCGCGGTGCAGGTCGGCCCAGCCGCGTACAGCGCCGGGCACGGTTACGGGCGTCCAGCCATGTCGGGGCATCTCGCCGCCGTGCCGTTCCTGCAAGGCGTTCAGCGTCAGGGCGGCGGGCGCCGCGCCGCTGGCATTCAGACCGTGCAGCTTGCCCCCCGCCCACACCAGCGCGAACAGATCGCCCCCAATGCCGTTGGCGGTGGGCTCCACCACCGTCAGCGCGGCGGCGGTGGCAATCGCGGCGTCCACGGCATTGCCGCCCGCCTGCAGGACGCCCAGTCCCGCCTGGGCGGCCAGCGGCTGTCCTGTGGCGACCATGCCCCGCGAGGCGTAGACGGGACGGCGCACCACCGGATATTCAGTTTGATAGGCCATAGGCCACAAGGTTAGCAAGGGGAGGACGTGTTCCTGCAACGGTCAGTCTGGCAGTGCCGAACGGTCTGAGAGGCCCCACGGCCAGGCCCCCAGCGAGTCCACCAGCGCCGCCGTGAAGGCCCGGATGGGGGGGAGGCCCGCGCGGTGAGGCAGGGCGGCGACGGCCAGCGGGCGGGTCAGTGGCTGGGGCAGCGGCAGTGTGACCAGCCCGTCCGGTACCGGCAGCAAGGCCAAGCGGGGCATCAGCGTGATGCCCAGGCCGTGCCTCACCATCCCCAGCGTCACGCTGTCCTGATCGAAGGTGGTGGCACTGGAGGCATCGATACCCAGCCGACCCAGGTACGTCTCGATGCGCTGAAAACAGGCGTCGCCCCGAGGAGACAGCAACAGGGTCGAATCCGCCAGCTCCTGCACCGTGACCGGCTGTGTGCCGCGCGACTGCGGGGCAATGAACAGATACTCGTCTCGCAGCAGCGGTGTCAGGCGCAGATCCGCCGCCGAGGTGCCCTCAATCAGCGCCAGGTCGGCCTGTCCGCTGCGGACCAACTGCTCCCCGGCTCCGGCGCGGTCCCCGTCCAACAACCGCACGACGACGCCTGGATGCTGCCGCCCGAAGGCCACCAGCACAGGGGGCAGCAGGTGCGTGGCCGCCGAGCGGAACGACGACACCCGCAGCACGCCCGACAGCGCGCCGTCGTCCTGTGCCGCCAGCAGCACGTCCCCAGCGGCCTGGACAGCGGCGCGGGCGTGGGCCACCGCGCGCAACCCGGCGGGCGTGGCCACCGTGCCCCTAGCGCTGCGGCGCAGCAATGGGCGCCCGGTCAGGTCTTCCAATTTGCCTACCGCCTCGCTCAATGAGGACTGCGAAACATTCAGTTCAGCCGCCGCCTCACCGAACCCACCCGCGTCCACCACGGCGATCAAGGCCCGCAACTGCGCCAGCGTCGGCTGGGTGTGGGCGGTCAGGGACTTGGAGGAGGCCATGTGGCATTGTAGAACTTTGCCCCAGGTTCAGCCTCTTCCTGTGATCGGGAAAACCGATGGTTGTGACGTGCCGTGTGGCCCGCAGCCGATGTCCAGAATGACGCCTGAAGCGCAAGCTGGGTCCAGGAGGTTTCCCATGACCCTGAAGACTCGCTCCGAACCCGCCTTCATCCCACTTTCGCTGCACGTGCCCCAGGGTGTGTCCCCCGCCGATGGGCGATTCGGCGCTCTCGTGCTGGAGGCGGTGATGCCGGCGGGTGAACAGAATCCCCCCAACATGCCGGACTGGGACCTGCTGCTGTGGCCGGTGGCCCGGCTGGGCGACGTGACGCTGGAAGCCCGGCCCCTGCGGCCGGACCTCGGCCCAGACGATCTGCGCGCCGCCCTGCGGGACGAAGGTTGGACGCCGCTGGGACCGGTACGGGCGCGGCGGGACTGAGCCCTCTGCCCGCCGCTCGGCTGGAAGCCACGCCCGGCAGCGGCGTCCCGGCGAAACAGCAAGGACCCCCCTCCAATGGGGGGTGAGTCAGCCCGCTCCGGCCTAGAAGATCCGGGGCTTCGGCTCGATGTCCAATGTGTTCTCGAGGTCCGTCTCGTCGGCCCAGACCTTCATGTGGGTCAGCCGCGCGCTGCCGAACGTGGTGCTGAAGGCCACGTCGCTGGCGTCGCGCCCCTGCGCGATCAGCACCCGGCCCACGCGCGGCTTGTTGTGGCGGGCGTCGAAGGTGCGCCATTGGCCGTCCAGAAATGCCTCGAACCACGCGTGGAAATCCATGGGCACCGGGTCCGGCACAATGTCGATGTCGGGCATGTAGCCGCAGACGTAGCGGGCGGGGATGTTCAGTGCCCGGCAGAAGGCGATGCCCATGTGCGCGAAGTCCCGGCACACGGCGCGGCGGCTGTCCAGCGCCTGCTTGGCCGACGTGGAGCTGTTGGAGCCGTAACCGTAGGTGCACTCGTCGAACAGGAAATCGTTGATGGCCTGGACCTGCGCCCAGCCTCCTGAGATGTGCCCGAAACGGTCCCATGCCTCAGCGCTGATCAGATCGCTGTCCACGTAACGGCTGGGCAGCAGGTACTGGATGGTCTCGTCCGGCAGGTGTTCCACCATGGTCTTTTTCAGATGGGACAGCACCGGATCGGGGTTGCGGGTGACCTCTGCAATCAGGTCATGCCCGATGGTGAAACTGCCCGGTTGCGCCACCGTGCGCCAGACCACGTTGCCGTGCCCGTCGGTGTAGGTGTGGATGTTCTCGGCGGCGCCCAGCGCCCGCGCGTCGATGATGCGCTGGCGGGTGCCGGTGGGCTGAAGGCGGTCTCCCGGCTGAACCACGAACAGCATCGGGGTGGGGTAAGGCACTTCGAAAGTTAATGAGAAGCCGGCCCGCACCCGCACTGGACGTTCGATGGGGGAATCCTCTGCTCTGGAAGCGCTGCCTTGCTGGGTCATTCACCGTAGTTTGAGGCTTTTGGCGCGACTGATTGTGTGAAGTCTACTCAGTACGGTGCAAATCCCGCTGTTAGGGGGGGGCGTTACGCTGGGGCCATGAACCGCCTTGCCACCGAAACCAGCCCGTATCTGCGCCAGCACGCCGACAATCCGGTCGACTGGCAGCCCTGGGGAGAGGCCGCCTTCGCCGAGGCGCGGGACCGGGGGGTGCCGCTGCTGCTGTCGGTGGGTTATTCCACCTGTCACTGGTGCCACGTGATGGCCCACGAGAGTTTCGAGGACGCCGCCACTGCCGAGTACATGAACCGGCATTTTGTCAACGTGAAGGTGGACCGCGAGGAGCGCCCCGATGTGGACGCCGTGTACATGGCCGCCACCCAGGCCATGACCGGGCAGGGCGGCTGGCCCATGACCGTGTTCCTGACCCCCGATGCCCAGCCGTTCTACGCCGGGACGTACTTTCCGCCGCGCGACGGCCAGGGCATGCCCAGCTTCATGCGCGTGATGACCAGCGTGGTCACGGCCTGGACGGGCGACCGCGAGAAGATCGTTGCCAATGCCCAGGCCCTCAGCGACCATGTTCGTGAGGCCAGCCAACCGCGCCCGGGGGAGGGGGCCTTGCCGGAAGACTTTCTGGAGCGCGGCGTTGCCAACCTGAGCCGCGTGTACGACGCCGCGCAGGGTGGGTTTGGCAGCGAACCCAAGTTCCCCGCGCCCACCACCCTCGATTTCCTACTCACGCGTCCGGAGGGCCGCAGCATGGCCCTGCACACGCTGCGCCAGATGGGCCACGGCGGCGTCTACGATCAACTGGGCGGCGGCTTTCACCGCTACAGCGTGGACGCCGCGTGGCGCGTGCCGCATTTCGAGAAGATGCTGTACGACAACGCCCAGCTGGTTCGCACCTTGCTGCGCGCCTATCAGCTGAGCGGCGACAGCGAATTTGCACGGCTGGCCCGCGAGACCCTGACCTATCTGGAGCGCGAAATGCTGCACCCGGATGGCGGCTTTTACAGCGCCCAGGACGCCGACACGAACGGGGTGGAGGGGCTGACCTTCACCTGGGCCCCCGATGAGGTCCGCGCGGTGCTGGGCGAGGGCGAGGACGCCGCGCTGCTGATGGCCCATCTGGGCATCACCGACCAGGGGAACTTCCTCGATCCCCACCGGCCCGAATACGGGCGGCGATCAGTGCCGTTCCAGGCGACGTCGGTGGCAGAGCTGGCCGCCCTGCAAGGTGACAGCGAGGAGCGCATCGGGATGCGCCTGGAGGGCTTGAAGAACCGCCTGCACGCTGCCCGCCAGAACCGCGATCAGCCCGGCACCGACGACAAGATCCTGACTTCATGGAATGGGCTGGCGCTGGCGGCCTTCGCGGACGCGGCCCGCATCCTGCGCGAGCCCCAGTATCTGGACATTGCCCGCCGCAACGCCGACTTCATCCGCGCCGAACTGCGGCGGTCGGACGGCACGCTCCACCATGTCTGGGGCGCGGGTGGGGCGAAGGTGGAAGGGCTGCTCGAGGACCACGCCCTGTATGGCCTGGGGCTGGTGGCGTTGTTCCAGGCGGGCGGCGATCTGGCCCATCTGGAATGGGCGCGCGAACTGTGGACCACCGTGGAGCGCGACTTCTGGAACGAAGAGGCCGGAGTGTTTATGGCTTCTGGCGGGCGGGCCGAAACATTGCTGACCCGTCAGGCTCCCGGCTTCGACAGCGCCGTGCTGAGCGACAACGCAGCGGCAGCATTGCTGGCCCTGTGGATGGACCGGTACTACGCGCAGCCTGAAGCCGAGGCCCTGGCCCGCCGCACGGTCCAGAGTTTCAGCGCCGACATGCTGGCCGCCAGTGGCGGTTTCGGCGGCCTGTGGCAAGCGGCGGCATTTCTGGCCGCGCCGCATTCCGAAGTCGCCATCATCGGCACCCCGGACGAGCGCGGGGAACTGGAGGCAGTGGCGGCGGGTGTCCTGCTGCCCTTCACGGCACTGGCCTTCACGCAGGCAGGCGGCGAATTGTCGGTCCTGCAAGACCGTCCGGGCGGCGGACTGGCCTATGTGTGCCGCAACCGGAGCTGTGATCTGCCCACGCGGGACGCCACGCAGTTCTGGCGGCAACTGAAACAACTGGCGAACTGACCCGGCCTCCGACTCCGCTGGCAAGGTGCGACGAGCAGCGGGCCATTTGGCGGAGGGCGCTGGAGAAGGATGCAGTCCTGGTTTGGAGCTGTGCAGATCTGAACCCGGACGAGCGCCGTTTCTTCTCCGGCCTAGCTCAGAAGCCCCTGTCCTCCTGCTCGCTCCTGGTGCCGTCGGCAGGGTTACCGGTTTCCTGCACGGTGATCAGCTCGTTCTCGCGCACGAAGGCTTCCATAAAGCGGCGCATCACCATCATCTGGCTGCGGTGGGCTTTGAGGGCCGCCAGTTTCCTCTCCTCGTCATGCAGGTCCAGATCGGCCCGCTGCCAGTTCAGGTGGACACCGCGCGGCGGAATCAGCAGCGGAAAACCCTCATGCAGTCCCTTGGGGACCGGCCATTCCACGCCGCCGTGCACGATCCAATAGCGTGCGCGCGCGGTCCAGCCGCGTTCTTTCAGCAGTTTCTGCGTGAACAGGCTGGTGGCGACGTGGTCTGGATGGGCGTCACTGGTGGAGGGCAGCAGCACCAGGGCGGGCTGAACGCGGTCCAGGACCCGGCCCAGGTCCGCCTCCAGATCGTTCGCCGTGTACGCCGCGCCGGGCGACTGCGCGCGGGCATACGGCACCTGGGTTGCGCCGGTGTGGGGTGAGCGCACCACCGCCGCGCCCCCGGCCCGCCATAGCTTCAGCGTGGCCCCATCCGGGTAGCCCAGGAAAGTCAAGTGCGTGGCTGGCACACCCAGCGCGGCGGCGGCGGCGCTGGCCTCGCCCATGCGCCGCTGTCCCAGGTGTTCGGTGGCCCCCAGGCGCGGGCGCAGTGTGCGGCCCAGTAGAGCGCTGTCCAACTCGAAACCGTCGCCGCTGGTGACCCACACGATATCCACCCGCGCCCCCGCCCGCACCGCCCCGGCGATCAGGCCGCCGCAGCACAGGCTCTCGTCGTCCGGATGCGGGCTGATCACCAACACACTTTGCCCGGCGCGGATGGCGGGCAGTTGTGGCAGGGCCTGGACAGTGGCAACGGCACGCGGGTAGAGCAATGTCAGGGCCGAGCCTGCATTGATGGCGTAGGCCAGCGCCAGCGCGACCAGCAGCGCGGCGCCCAGCGCCCAGTCCCGCCGCCGGCTGCCGAACCGCGTCCCCCTGAGCCTTCGCCTTCGCACGGTTCCAGCTTAGCGGGTCAGTTCCTGCACCCCGTCCGGCGAGGCCACGAACGCCCGCTCGGCCATGCCCAGAAACAGCCCGGTTTCCACGACGCCCAGTGTGCCCTTCAGCTCGCGTTCCAGCGCAGCAATGTCGCTGCCGGGACGCAACTGCGCGTCGTAGATGTAGTTGCCGTTGTCGGTCACGTAGGGCTGTGCGCCGGGCTGCCGCAGCCGTCCGCCCGGCACGATCTGCCGCAGCCGCTCGATGGTGCTCAGGAACCCGAAGCGCGCGATCTCTATGGGCAACGGGGCCTTCTCGCCGATCTGCCCCACGATCTTGCTGTGGTCCGCGATGATGATCAGCCGACGCGCCTGCACCTCGGTCAGCTTCTCGCGCAGCAGCGCGCCGCCCAGGCCCTTGATCAGGTCGAGGTTGGGGGCGATCTCGTCTGCACCGTCGATGGCGATGTCCAGCGGGCGGGGGTCCAGAGGCTCCACCGTCAGGCCCACCTCACGGGCCAGGGCGTCGCTGGCCTCGCTGGTGGCGACGCCCACGATGCCGCTCAGTTCGCCGCTCCGCACCCTGCGCCCAATTTCCTCGATGGCGTATTTGGCAGTGCTGCCCGTGCCCAGCCCCACCCGCATCCCGCTTTCGATGAGGGCGGCGGCGCGCAGGGCCGCCTCCTTCTTCAGGGGTTCCAGGTCAAGCACGCTTAGCCTGATCCTTTTCTATCGCTGCCGCCACCGCGTCCGCGTGACCCTCCACCGATACGGCCAGCCAGCTCTTGACCAGTTTGCCGTCTGGGCCGATCAGAAAGGTCTGACGCTTGATGCCCTCGGTGACCTTGCCGTACATGTTCTTGGGGCCGTACGAGCCGATTGCTTTCAGGAAAGCGGCGTCCGGGTCACTCAGCAGCGGAAAGGGCAGGCTGTACTTCTCGGCAAACTGGGCGTGGCTGCTCGCGTCGTCGGCACTGATGCCCACGACCGCCGCGCCGAGCGCCTTCAGCGGCGCGCTATCGCGAAAGTCACAGGCCTCCTTGGTGCAGCCAGGCGTGTCGTCTTTGGGGTACACGTACAGCACCAGGTACTTGCCCGCGTAATCGTTCAGGCTGTGTGCCCTGCCGGAGGCGTCTTGCAGGGTAAAGGCCGGAAACGTTTCGCCGGTCTGGGGGACGGGAGTGGGATCTGTCATGCGCCCAGGGTAACGCGGCTCAAGGCTACGGCGAAACTGAGACACGAAAAAGCCCCTCCGCCGGGGAGGGGACTGAAGGGTCGGCTTTGTGCTGATGTTCGTTAGATCGATACCCGGCCCGGCAGCTGCGTCGTGTCTTCCGGTTCCTCGAAACCGATGTCGGGATTGCCGGGGCCATCCTGAACCACGGCCGGGTCCTTGTCGTAACGGTCGGGAATCTTCCGCAGGCTCTCGGCGTCGCTGTGGTGTTCGGGCTTCTCGTCGAAGTGCTCATCGCTGGTGTGTCCGGTCATGTTTTCAGGCTAGGTGGCGAGCGGCGGGGGTGGGTGTGTGAGAGGCCAAGAAGTGTTGACCCTGAGCGGTTTACACTGGTTTCCAACATGAAACCACTGGCGACGCTTCTGACGCTCGCGCTGGCTGCTTCGGCCTCTGCGCAGACCTTTCCTTCCGTTTCCGTCCCGCTGGCCGCGCTGACCCAGACCGCGCCGGTGGCCCAGGCGGCTCCCCAGGCCGCTCAGCCCATTCCCAGCAATGTCCTGCGCGTGCGCTACCTGCGCCCGGACGGCAAGTATGACGGCTGGGGCCTGCACATCTGGGAGGACGCCGCCAAACCCACCGAGTGGGCCGCGCCGCTCCAGCAGACGGGCGTGGACGCGGGCGGCGCGTACTGGGACGTGCCCCTGAAGGACGGCGCGGCCAAGGTGGGCTTCATCGTCCACAAGGGGGATGAGAAAGACCCCGGCGCGGACATGTTTGCCGATCCCACCAAAGGCCGTGAGGTGCTGGTTCGCAGCGGCCAGGCCGAGTTCGCCTACGTCGCGCAGGAGCCCCCCGTCCCTGCCAACACCGCCCGCATCAACTATTACCGCCCGGACGGCAAGTATGAGGGCTGGGGTCTGCATGTCTGGGAGGACACCACCAAACCCACCGAATGGACCGCGCCGCTGAACCAGACGGGCAAGAACGACTTCGGCGTCTACTGGGACGTGCCGTTAAAAACAGACTGGAAGAAGCTGAATTTCATCATTCACAAGGGCGACGAGAAGGACCCCGGTCCGGACATGACGTTGGCTGCCGAGAAGGGCAATCAGGCGTGGGTCGTCAGCGGAAATACGGCCGTCAATACGGCGAAACCCGATACCAGCGTGCGGCAGGTGGGGGACTTGATGAAACAACAGGCGATCATGCTGGGGCGTGACACGGTGGCGGTCAAGCCGGGAGTCGTGCAGCCGGGCGCGCTCCTGACGCTGCACAGCGCGCCGGATGCCTCGTTGAAGCTGACCCCGGCAGGGGTGGACGGTGGGACCACCCTCACACTGGAACCGGTAGAGGGCGGCCTGACCCCTGCCATGAAGGCCAGGGTGCCGTATCTGGCGAACTACACGCTGCTGCGCGTGCGCGAGGAAGACCGGGGCAAGATTGACGCGGCGCTCAGAGGCCAGCTGGCGGTGTCCTCGGTCATGCCGGACGGCACGGTGCTGGACGCGACGGGGATGCAGACGGCGTGGGCGCTGGATGATCTGTACGCCTACAGCGGACCGCTGGGCGTGACGTGGGCGGCGGGTCAGCCCACCGTGCGCGTCTGGGCACCGACGGCGCAGGACGTGAAACTGCACGTCAGCGATGCGGACGGCAGGAACGAGAAGACGGTCGCCATGACCCGGGATGCCGGTGGCGTGTGGACGGCGGTGGGTGATACGGCCTGGAAGGGCCGCGCCTATCTGTTTGAGACCAGGGTGTTCTCGCCCGCCACCGGCAAGATCGAGACCAATCTCGTCACCGATCCCTACTCTGTAGGACTAACGCTGAACAGCACGAGGAGCCTCCTGATTGATCTGAACGATGCGGCGCAGAAGCCCGCCGGGTGGGAGGCCCTCAAGAAGCCTGCGCTGCGCTCGGTGGAGGACCTGAGCTTCTACGAACTGCATCTGCGGGATTTCAGCGCCGCCGATTCCAGCGTCCCAGCAGCCCAGCGCGGCACCTATCTGGCCTTTACCCAGAGCGGAAGCAACGGCATGAAGCACCTCAAGGCGCTGGCCGACGCGGGCCTGAAAGCCATTCACCTGCTGCCCACCTTCGACATCGCCACCATCAACGAGGACAAGGCGGCCTGGAAGTCGGTGGGCAGTGACCTGAGCAAACTCCCGCCCAACAGCGAGGAGCAGCAGAAGGCGGTCGGCGCCGTCAAGGACGCCGATCCCTACAACTGGGGGTATGACCCGTACCACTACATGGTGCCGGAGGGCAGCTACGCCGTGAAGGCCGACGAGCGCACGAAGGAGTACCGCCAGATGGTCATGGCCATCAATGCCGCGGGCCTGCGGGTGGTTCAGGACGTGGTGTTCAACCACACCAACGCGGCGGGGCAGGCCGAGCGCAGCGTGCTGGATAAAATTGTTCCCGGCTATTACCACCGCCTGAATGTGGATGGTGCCGTGGAGAACTCGACGTGCTGCTCGAACACCGCCACCGAGCACACCATGATGCGGCGCCTGATGATCGACACGCTGGTGCTGATGGCGCGGCAGTACAAGGTGGACGGCTTCCGCTTTGACCTGATGGGCCACCACATGGTGGAGGACATGAAGGCGGCGCGAGCTGCCCTGGATGCCCTGACCGTCCAGAAAGACGGTGTCGACGGCAAAAAGATCTACCTCTACGGTGAAGGCTGGGACTTCGGCGAGGTGCAGGGGGGCAAGCGCGGCGTGAATGCCACGCAACTCAACCTGTACGGCTCCGGGATAGGAACCTTCAATGACCGCATCCGCGACGCGGTGCGCGGCGGCAACCCTTTCGGGGGCTTGCAGGAACAGGGCTTTGCTACCGGACTGGTCGGGTTGCCCAACGGCCAGAAGGGCAACACCGACACCGCCAAACTGTTGCAGCTCTCTGACCTGCTGCGGGTGGGCTTGGCTGGCAATCTGCGCGACTACACCTTCACCAACGCGGCGGGGCAGAGTGTGACGGGCGCCGGCATCAAGTACGGCGACGCGCCCGCCGGGTACGCGGCCAGCCCACGCGAAACCATCAACTACGCCAGCGCGCACGACAACCAGACCCTCTTTGACGCCGTGTTGCTCAAAGCCCCGCAGAACGCGACCTCGGCCCAGCGCACCCGGATGCAGAACCTCGCCAACAGCCTGATTCTGCTGGGGCAGGGGCTGCCGTTCAGCACGTCGGGCGATGATCTGCTGCGCTCCAAGAGCTTCGATACCGACAGCTACAACAGCGGCGACTGGTTCAACGTGATCGACTGGACGGGCCAGACCAACGGTTTTGGCCGGGGCCTGCCGCTGGCGGAAAAGAACGCGGACAACTGGAACCTGTACCGCCCCCTGCTGGGCAATCCGGCGCTGAAACCCAGCCCGGCCGACATTCAACGGGCCTTCGACTCCTACCGCGAGTTCCTGCGCGTGCGCTATTCCTCTGACCTGTTCCGGCTGGAGACGGCGGCGAAGGTGCAGCAGAATCTGACCTTCCTGAACACTGGCCCCAAGCAGATCCCTGGCGTGATTGCCATGAAACTCAGCGGTGCGGTGGGTGCGAACAACCCCTACAAAAATATTGTGGTGGTCTTTAACGGCAGCGGCAAGAACGTGACTGTGAAGGACGCCCGACTGGCGGGCCTGAACCTCAGCCTGCACCCCGTGCTGGCGGCCAGCACCGATCCCGTGGTCAAGACCAGTAACTATGTGGGCAATGGTGTGACCGTACCCGGCCTGACGACGGCGGTGTTCGTCGGCAAATGAGCGCCAAACGCTGAATTCTAGACCGCTGCTCGTGCTGGCAACAGGCGTGACGGGCAGCGGCAAGACGCCATCGACCCGCCTTATAGCAAGGGAATGGGGTTTTCTCTGCTGACACGCGATGATCTCAAAGAGCGGTTGTGGGACGCCTGAAGGCAAGAGCCAGACTGCCCAGCGGAAGTCCAGCGACCCACTTTGCTGTCTATGTGGCCGCCGCTCGGGTCTTTCACGGTGAGATGGCGCGGGGCATCAGCCCCAAGCGCCTTCGCCTCTGGGCTGAAGCTGAGCGCCCTGCGACTCACCGCGATGCATAGATTCTGTGCGAACTGCAGGACAACCCCAGCTGTTGAAAACACTCCGAGCGATGCGTGCTGCCGGATCTGCCTAAACTGAACGTGAAGATTAAGAGCGCGTATCAACCTGACCCAAAAAGCACGTTGCAGCTTGTTTGCGCTTGGACACTCCATAGCCTCGGAGCTTGCGCCTGCCGCGTCTATGACAGGCGTCCTTCAATTTTATGAAGGTTGGCTCAGGAAAGGCAAAATCTCCCATCAGCCCCCACTGATCAATCTGAGAGATATGAGAATCGGATGCACAAAGTGACGCTGCCGTCTAGCATTAGCCTTTCTTTTAGGGCGAGGGCACCAAAATACACTCGGTGACACTCCTACATTCTATTGGTCTCCCGCTGGAGGTTTTGCATGAAAGTATCAACTCTGACCCGTTCAACATTTGCTCTCCTTGCCGCATCGCTGCTGGCTGCCGCCTCTGCCAAGCCCATTGTGGTGGGCAGCAAACTCGATCCCGAAGCGCAGATTCTGGGACAGATGATTCTGTTGACCCTCAAGAACGCGGGTCTGGAGACCACCGACAAGACCAATCTGGGTGACACCGGCGTGAACCGCAAGGCGATCCTGGCCGGAGAAATCGACGTGTACCCCGAGTACACCGGTAACGCGGTCTACCTGTTCCCGGCAGCCAAGATCACGCCCAAGCAGGCGGGCAATCCCGGAACCATCTACGGTCTGGCACGGCAACTGGACAGCAAGAACGGCATCACGTGGCTCAAGCCCGCCAACGTGAACAACACCTGGGTGATCTCGGTGCCGCAGAAGCTGGCGACGGCCCAGAAACTCAAGAGCGTGGCCGATCTGGCCAAGTACATTGGCGCCGGCGGCAAGTTCAAGATCGCGGGCAGTCCCGAGTACTTCAGCCGCCCCGACACCTTCCCTGCCTTTGAGGCCGCCTACGGCTTCAAGCTCAAGCCCGATCAGAAGCTGGTGCTGGCCGGCGCAACGCCTCCGCAGGCGCAGCAGGCTGCCTCCAACGGCACCAATGGTGTCAATGCGGCAATGGCTTACGGCACCGACGGCACCCTCGCGGCCCTGAGCATGGTGGCACTGACCGATCCCAAGGGCGCGCAGTTCGTGTACCAGCCTGCGCCGATCATCCGCACCAGCACGCTGAAGGAAAATCCGCAGATCGAGGCGGCCCTCAACAAGGTGTTTGCCAGCCTGAACGCCAGCACCCTGCAGGGGCTGAACGCCAAGGTGGCGCTGGAAGGTCGCACCCCGCAGGCGGTGGCTCAGGAATACCTGAAGTCCAAGAACCTGATCAAATAAACCCAACCGGTTCTCGGGGCAGTGGGAAGGCCGGTCAATGCCGCCACCCGCTGCCTCTTCCCGTTTCGGTACGATGTTGAACAAAAATAAAGTGAATTGGACGGTGAGGGGCCTCTCCCTCCTGAATGATGAGCCTGGTTTTCCCTTTCGCCCCTGGAGAAGATTGCCCTTGACCCTTCCGAATTCATGACCGTTGCTCCCGTAGTGCCCGAGGTCAAGCCGCGCCGTCTGTCTGCCTCGCCGGACGTGCAGCTGATCTTCTGGCTGGCCGGCGCGTTGATGCTGGCGGCCTGTGTCCTGCCGTGGGCACTGTTGCGGCCTAACCGACTGGCATCGGGCGTGTATATGAACTTGCCTGCCGTGTGGGTGGGGGTATGCGCGGTCCTGGCGCTGGCCCTTCCCCTGTCGGCCCGCTTCCTGGTGCGGATGGCGCCGTTGCTGAGCGGTCTGGCACTGGCCCTGGGCTTCTACCTGCTGGGGGCCCGCATGAGCGCCGCCATGCTGGACCAATCTGACATCGCGCGGGCCAGCGCCAGCAGCGGGGTGTGGGTGTGGTTGCTGGGAGCGGGGACCGCGGTGTACGGCGCGGGCCAGATCAGGGTGCCGGGGCGCTTGTGGGCCTGGCTGTCCTGGCTGTGGCTGCCCGTGCTGATCGTGCTGGCGTTGACCGGGCAGCTGGCCGCATGGTCCGTGTTGCGCGAACTGGATGCCCAGCAGGCCCGCTTCCTGCAGGAGGTGGGGCAACACCTGAAGCTGGTGCTGACCGGGCTCGGCCTGGCCGTGCTGATCGGCGCTCCGCTGGCGGTGTGGGCCTCGCGTCGGCCCCGCGCGGCAGACGCCGTGCTGGGTTTTGCCAACGGCGTCCAGACCATTCCCAGTCTGGCGCTGCTGGGCCTGCTGATTGCGCCGCTGGGGGCGTTGGCCACCGCGCTGCCGTTTCTGCGGCAAGTCGGTGTCAGCGGGATCGGCACGGCTCCGGCGCTGACCGCCCTGACGCTGTACGCGCTGCTGCCCGTCCTGAGAAACGGGCTGGTGGCCCTGCGCGGCGTGTCGCCCGGAGCGCTGGACGCCGCACGCGGCATGGGCATGACTGACAATCAGCGCTTCTGGCGGGTGCAGTTGCCGCTGGCGCTGCCGGTGTGGCTCTCGGGCATCCGGCAGGCCGCGGTGCTGCTCGTGGGCGTCGCCAGCATCGCGCAGCTGATCGGTGCGGGCGGGCTGGGCTATTTCATCTTCAGCGGCCTGCAGACGGCGGCCAGCGATCTGATCCTGCTGGGCGCGATTCCCGCCGCGCTGCTGGCCATTGGGGTGGACGCCCTGCTGCGCGGCCTGGAAGTGCTGCTGGCGCGGCAGTGGGGGAGAGGGTGAAAGACTTTCTATTTCCCTTGCCGGGTCTGGGCCCCGCGAAGCCGCGGATTGAGGAGACCGCCAGACAGGCGACAGAAACAAATGAGGCGTCGGGGCTTGTTCCCTTCCACCGTGACCCCGCAACCATGAATCCCCGCCTCCGGAGTCAACCATGATTGAACTTCAACACCTTGAGAAGAAGTACGTCAACGAGGCCTCCGGCGAGACGTTCTACGCCGTCAAGGACCTCAGCCTCACCTTTCCTGACGGCAAGATCACCGCGCTGCTGGGGCCTTCAGGCTGCGGCAAGACCACCACCCTGCGGATGATCAACCGCCTGACCGAGCCGACCGGGGGCAAGATTCTGCTGGACGGCCAGGACATCATGGCCCAGCGCCCCGAAGACCTGCGGCGGCAGATCGGCTACGTGATCCAGCAGATCGGGCTGTTTCCGCACCTGAGCGTGCTGCAGAACGTCGCCACCGTGCCCGATCTACTGGGCCGTCCCAGGGCGCAGACGCGCGAGCGGGCGCGTGCGCTGCTGGAACTGGTCGGTCTGGAGCCGGGGCAATTTGCCGACAAACACCCGCACGAGCTGTCCGGCGGGCAGGCGCAGCGGGTGGGGGTGGCCAGGGCGCTGGCCGCCGATCCTCCGGTGCTGCTGATGGACGAACCCTTCGGTGCCCTGGATCCTCTGGCCCGCGACAAGTTGCAGGAGGCGTTCCTGGACATCCAGCGCCGCTTGCAGAAAACCATCGTGCTGGTGACGCACGACATTGATGAGGCGTT
The DNA here is from genome assembly GCF_014201875.1 of Deinococcus humi. NCBI lineage: Bacteria > Thermotogati > Deinococcota > Deinococci > Deinococcales > Deinococcaceae > Deinococcus > Deinococcus humi. Next base: position 24,522 of record NZ_JACHFL010000012.1, read on the forward strand.
GCGCCTGGGGGACCGTGTGGCGCTGTTGTCGGCCGGAGAACTGGCGCAGTTTGGCACGCCCAACGCGCTGGTGCGCCACCCCGAGAGCGAATTCGTGCGGCAGTTTCTGGGCGAGGACGCGCTGCTGCGCCAGCTGGCAGGCTTGACCGCCTCTCAACTGGCCCGGCCCGGCGACGCCACCGGCCTGCCGCAGATCAGCGGATCACTGAATGTCCGCAGTGCCCTGAGCGTCATGCTGGGCCAGCGCTCTGACGCCCTGGCGGTGCTGGACGAGGGCGGGCAGGTGCAGGGCGTATTGACGTGGCAGGCGCTGGAAGAGGCGGGATGAGGGTGTCCCGGTGACGGTGGCCCGCGCCGCCAGGACGCGCCGGGGCGGCTCCGCACGGCTGCTGGCCTTGGTGTGGCCCGCACTCCTGCTGATCTGCCTGATTCCGGGGGTGCTGTCCAGTCTGTTCGCGCCGCTCTCGGCAGGGATTCCGCCGGACACCGGGGGACGGCCCCTGTGGCGGCTAACCCTGATTCATCTGGAACTGGTTCTGGGCGCGGAACTGATCGTGCTGCTGATCGGCGTGCCGCTGGCCGTGTTCGTGACCCGTCCGGGCCGCGCCGCCCTGATGCGCCTGACCGAGACGGTCACCGGATTGGGGCAGACGGTGCCCACCATCGCCATTCTGGCTCTGGCCGTGCCCACCCTGGGGCTGGGCCTGCCGCCCACCGTCCTGGGGCTGGTCCTGTACGGGCTGGTGCCGGTGGTGTCCAATGGGATTGCGGGGCTGCTGGCGGTGGACGCGGGGGTGCTGGACGCGGCGCGCGGCGTGGGCATGACGCCCCGGCAGCGCCTGCTGCGGGTGGAACTGCCCCTCAGCCTCCCGGTGCTGATGGCTGGAATCCGCACCAGCACGGTCTACAACGTCGGCACGGCGACGATTGGCGCGGCGCTGGGCGCGAGCGGCTTGGGCAGCCTGATCATCAACGGGTTGTCGCAGCAGAACACAGGGCTGGTGTTGATCGGCGCGGTGCTGGCCGGCTTGCTGGCCCTGAGCCTGGACGCATTGCTGGAACTGCTGTCGCCGTCGCCGGGCGAGCGGTAGCCGACCTTGGGGCAGGTTGACCGGTCAGCCGCCCCGCCCCGCCCTAGAATGCCCAGCATGCGGATTCGTCTCGACCCCTGGCCGGTGGATACCCAGGATGGCCAACTGACCCTCAAGCCCTTTGCCGGGCTGGTCTTCAATGCGGAAACAGAGGTGTGGGCCGCCATCGCGCCACGTGACCTGCCGGCGCGGCTCCGGCGGGTGCTGGTCGTGGACGGCAAACCGCGCATGGAGGCCCGTCTGCTGCTCGACGACGAGGTGGGCGGTCTGAGCCTGGCGGGCTTCGGCGCTTTTGTGGCGGGCGCGGTGGACCTGTGCCCGCACGGCACGCGGCAGGCCGAACTGCTGGAGGTGGCCGCCCAGCGCGTTCTGGCCCACAGCAGCGAGAGCGGCGCGGCGGTGAAAGCAGAGCGGCTCAGCCCGCGCAATCCGCACACCGGACGGCTGGAGTACACGCCGCATGTCTTTTCGGGCAGCGGGCTGGAGGGGGCGAAAAGCAAGGTCCAGCGCCTGATGCTCGATGCCGAGGCCGAACTCAGCCACCGGCTGGCCTCCGCCCTGCCATTGGACACATCAGACCCCAACGCCCTGCCCGACACGCTGGTCCTGCAAGACGGTCCGGTGCGCATCGGTGGCGCGGGCCGCGCGGTGCTGGGCTACGTGAAGACGCTGCACACGGATTACCTGGGTGCGGACCGGATTGGCCTGCTGGGCACGCTGAAACCAGGCGAGCGGACCCCGGTCCTGCGCTTCCGGGTGGGCGATCAGGGGGGCGGTCACGACAGCGCCGGTCAGGGTAGTGAGGGCCGCGAGCAGCGCTTCACATGGTACGTGCGCCTGTGCGATCCGCCGTTCTACCAGCACCCTTTGGCAGGGGTGATGCGGCTGGAAATGCACGCCCCTGAAGACAGCGATTTCGTGCCGCGCGGTGTGCTGGACATTGCCAACCTGTCGGGGCGGCTGCTGTGCAAACTGGCCAGCATGCCGCACAAGGACGCCCGGGCGCCGCAGAACCTGATCCCCACCGCCGCGCTGGAACAGGCGATGGGCCGCGCGATGGGCAGCGCCGAACTGGTCACGCGCCGCATCCGCTCGCACCTGGCCCGCGAGCTGGGCCGGGTTGAAATCGAGGGGGCCGTGGCATGACCGGAACCTCGGCCAGCCGCATTGGCATGGTGCTGGGCACCGAGGACGTGACGCCTACCGTCTTCTGGTTTGCCGTGAGCAGCGGCGCAAGCGTGCAACTCGACGATCTGGTCGTGGTCGAAACCTTGAAGCCCGATGGCCGCCCGGTGCGCTTCTACGGTCTGGTGGACAACGTCCGCAAGCGGCACGAGGGTGTGACCTTCGAGTCCGACGTGGAGGATGTGGTGGCCGGCATCCTGCCCGCCAGCGTCAGCTATGCGGCGCGGGTGCTGGTCACGCGGGTGGACCCCGAGAACTTCATTCCGCCGCAACCTGGTGACGCGGTGCGGCACGCGCGCGGGGACGACCTGAAGATGGCCCTCAGCGCCGACAAGATGGGCCAGGCGGGTTTTCCCGGCGGACTGCTGGCAGACGGTCAGCCCTTGCCGCTCAATTTCCGCTTCGTCAACGGCGAGAGCGGCGGGCACATCAACATTTCCGGCATCTCGGGCGTGGCGACCAAGACCAGTTACGCGCTGTTCCTGCTGCACAGCATCTTCCGTAGCGGCGTGATGGACCGCGTGGCCCAGGAGAGTGGCGGGCGCATGGCGGGCAGTTCCGGCGGACGGGCGATCATCTTCAACGTCAAGGGCGAGGACCTGCTGTTTCTGGACAAACCCAACAGCAAGGTGGTGAAGAAGGAGGCCGAGGCCAGCGCTAACAAGGGCTTCGCCGGGGACCGTTACGCCCTGCTGGGCCTGCCGATGACCCCCTTCCGCGACACCCAGTTCCTGGCCCCGCCCCGCGCGGGCACGGCGGGCAGCGCGATTGTTCCCCACACCGATCAGCGCTCAGAGGGGGTCACGCCGTTCGTCTTTACCCTGCGCGAGTTCTGTGCCAACCGCCTGTTGCAGTACGTCTTCTCGGATGCGGGCAGCAGCCTGAACCTGGGCTTCGTGATCGGCAACATCGAGGAAAAGCTGTTTCGACTGGCCGGGGCGCAGAGCGACCGGGGCACCGGGCTCAAGGTGGACGACTGGCAGGTGGACGTGAGCGAGACCCCGCCCGAGGATCTCGAATTCGGTGATCTGGGCGGCGTCAATCTCCGCACCTTCGAGCAGTTGATCTCGTACATCGAGTTCAAACTGCTGGATGACCGCGACGGTGAGGGCGATCCCAAATGGGTGCTTAAGCAGGCACCGGGCACCCTGCGCGCCTTCACGCGGCGGCTGCGCGGCGTGCAGAAGCACCTGACGCCCCTGATTCGCGGCGATCTGACGGAAGCCGAGGCCAATCGCTACCGCCCCAATCTGCTGAGCGGCGCGCAGTTGAGCGTGGTGGACATTCACAACCTGTCCGGCCCGGCACAGATGTTTGTGGTGGGCGTGCTGCTGCGGCAGGTCTTTGACCACAAGGAAAGGTACGGGCGGCAGGACACCGTGTTCGTGGTGCTGGACGAGCTGAACAAGTACGCCCCGCGCGACGACGGCAGCCCGATCAAGGACATCCTGCTGGAGATCGCCGAGCGGGGCCGCTCGCTGGGCATTATCCTGATCGGCGCGCAGCAGACCGCCAGCGAAGTGGAGCGGCGGATCGTGTCCAACGCGGCCATCCGTGTGGTGGGCCGTCTGGATCTGGCCGAGGCCGAGCGCCCCGAATACCGTTTCCTGCCCCAGAGCTTCCGCGCCCGCGCGGGCATTCTGCAACCTGGCACCATGCTGGTGTCTCAGCCGGACGTGCCGAACCCCGTGCTGGTCAATTACCCCTTCCCCGCCTGGGCCACCCGCGGCGACGAGGTGGACGATCTGGCAGGCCGCGATGTGGTGGAGGTGGGCGACGAATGGCTGCGCTGAGCAGGGAGAGGCGGGCACCAAAAAACGCCCATCCAGGCGTCGGCTTCAACAATTGAGGCTTCAGGGGACGGTGAACAGGGATGAAACATCACCCCTTCCCACCTACTACAGCTGCTGTACCAGGATCGGCGTCGTGGTGGGCTGCTCGCTGCCGCCCGGCGGCTCTACGCTGACGGCCAGCGTCAGGCCGTCGGGAGCGTCCTGCACCAGCTTGCCCTGACCGTCGATCACGCCCAGCGAAACCGGTGTGCCCCCTTCGATCTTCCACAGCTGGTACACACGGTCGCTCGGCGGTGCGGCGCTCAGGTACAGGAAGGCGCTGCCGTTTTCCAGGCGCACCACCTGGCCGATCTGCGTCTGATCCGCGCCGGTCAGGGGCTGGCTCACCGCGCCGGGCATTGCCGCGTAACGGGTGAGCGGATCGGCGGGGGGACGCAGCGCAAAGAACAGGGCCAGGGCGGCGGCCAGCCCCAGGGCACCCAGACCCAGCCCCCAGTTCTTGCGGCCCGACTGCGCCTTCGTTGGGGCCTCCTGCGCTTGAGCAGGCGTCAAAGGCAGGGGGGGAGGGGCGGCCTGACGCTCAGCGCGCACCCTGGCCATCAGTCGGTCGGCGGCCCCCTCTGGCACCTGGGCGGGAGGCAGGTGGTCGGCCAGGGCGTGCAGGGCGGCCAGGTCGCTGCTGTACTCAGCCTGCAATTCAGGGTCAGCCTCAAGCGCCGCCTGGACACGCGCCTCATCCTGTGGGGACAGGGTGCCCAGGGCCAGGGCGATCAGATCGTCTCGTTGGATGGACATGCGTGTTCACCTGCCTTTTGCTCAGTAAGGTCAGAGCGGATCATAACCTTTCCATCTTGAGCGTATGGAATGAGGATTGGGAACTTCTGGCGCGGGGCCGGGCTCAGAGGGTGCCGGAGGGGCCGAGCAGGGCCTTCATGCGCCCCAGGGCCGAACGGAGTCGTGATTTGACGGTGCCTACCGGCAGTCCCAGCAACACAGCCAGTTCACTGTGGGTATAACCCCGGTAATAGGCCAGTTCGATCAGTTTTCGCTGATCCGTTTCCAGGCCCTGCACTGCCTGCTCTGCCAGCAACCGATCGGTGGGATCGGCGGCAGCGGTGGGCGCGTCCCAGTCCTCGATTTCCAGCGGGGTCTGGGGGCGGTCACGCAATTCCTGCAAAAAGCGGTGGTGCGCGATGCTGACCAGCCAAGTCTTCACGCTGGCCCGCGAGGCATCAAAGCGCCCGGCATGTTTCCAGGCATTCATGAAGGCGTCCTGAACACAGCTTTCTACATCGTCGGTTTGGTGGAGCATCCGGTGACCCAGGGCGTACAGCAACCGGGCATAACGGTCATGCAACTCGCGCAGGGCGTCTTCCTGCCCGTCCGCCATGGCCTGGATCAGTGCCACATCTGGAGCATCGGGGGGAAGAGTGGGTAGGCTCATAAGGTGAAGATCACCCTATCAAGTGTGGGAACCCCGGCAGCTTCATGAGTATTGGGACAACTTTATTGATCGGGTCTGGGTGCCTCAGGCTTCTGCGTTGCGCTGCGGTGTCACAGCGGCAGCGGCCATGGGGGCTGCAGGCTGGGCTACCGTGATGGGCTGATCCACGACAGGGCTGGCGACGATATTTGCGCCGTCAAACTCGGCCTTGAGACCCTGGGTGCTCTTGCGGAATTCGCGCAGGCCGTGGCCCAGGCTCTTGCCCAGTTCGGGCAGCTTGCGGGGGCCAAAGACCACCAGGGCGACAAGGAGAATCACGATCAGTTCTGCGGGGCCAATGTTGGGCATGGTACTTACCTCCAAGGCGAAAGATGAGGGAACAGATCAGGGGACGGGCTGCCCAAAGGCCAGCCTGCGTCCCCTGAGGACGGGTCAAGCGTGTGCTCTCAGCTGGGCAAGAGGGGGGTGACAATTTTTGTGACAGTGGCCATATCCAGCGGCGTCCAGAAATCCGTCGGCGTGGGCGAGTAGTCGAGGTTGAACTGGCCGGTGCTGGTCACGGTGTCGCCACCCTTGGGTTGCGGCGCAATCGACGTCTGCTGGTCAGCTTTGGTGTAACCCAGCTCACGGCGCAGTTCCTGAATGCCGCTGGCATGGTTGGCTTCTACGGCCAGAATGCTGGCGGCGGCGGTCAGAAGGCCAGCTGCCTGGATCTTGTCAGCCTGCCCCAGGTAGGCCCGGACGCCAATCGGCTCGAAGGTGGCGGCCAGCGCCAGGAAAAGCTCATCGTTGACGGTTTTAGCGCTTCCGTCTGGATTCTTCAGCAACGGACCAAAGTCGATCTTGGGCTTCTGAATTGGAGTGCCCTTCAGATCTGTAATGGTTTTCTGAAGCACCGTGACGTGGGCGTTTTCGTGGGCCGCTATCTGGTCAGCGTAGGTCTTGACGCGGGCGTTGGTCAGTTTGCTCCGCAGGGCGCCGGTTGCGGAAAAGGTGTTGTAGAACTCGGCTTCCAGATACTCCAGTAGAAGAGCGTAATTCAGGATCTCAATGTCTTGCTGCGGGCTCTTGGTGGCCACGCTAGTTGCAGCCAGGGCGGTCATGTTCAGGCCGCCGAGCATTACTGCGCCCGCGCCAGCTCCGGCGAATTTCAGGAACGAACGGCGGTTGGGGGTAGGGGTGGTCATGTGGGCATCTCCTCTGGGATCACGGGAACGAGTTTCGGGCAGCCTGTGGAAGCGCCGATCTACGACGCAGGCGTGACGATGACCGGCTTGACGATCTCCAGAACTTGATCCATCGTCAACTCTTTCCAGAGCGCCGTCGGCGTCGGGGAATAGTCCGCATTGAACTTGGAGGCGTCGGTGATCTTGGCATTGTTCTCGTCAGTGTCCAGGCCGGGCTGTGGGGCAATGCTGGTCTGGCGCTCCGGGTCCTTGTTGTAACCAAGCGACACACGCAGTTCCTGTACGGCGGACACATGGTTGGCTTCAACAGCGTGGATCGCTCCAGCGGTGGCCACCAGTTTGGGGTTGGTCAGGCGGGCCACCTGGCCCAGGTAGGCGCGGACGCCGATCGGCTCGAAGGTGGCGGCCAGCGCCAGGAACATCTCGTCGTTGACGGTTTTGCCACCAATCAGCGGCTTAAAATCGAAAGTGGGCTTGGCCACAGGCGTACCACCCAGCTCAGTAATAGTTGCCTTCAGCGCCGCGACGTGGGAGTTCTCATGCGCCGCAATCTCCTTGGCGTACTCCCTGACCTGCGGGTTGCTCAACTTGGAGGCATTAACGCCGTTGCCCGTGAACTGATTGTAGAAGTCGGCTTCCAGGTATTCCAGCGTCAGGGCGTAGTTCAGGATCCCGATATCCCGCTTCTCAGCATCCGTCATCTGACCGGGTTGAGGCGTGGGGGTGGGGTTACAGGCCACCAGCGCTGCGCCTGCACCAGCCAGACCCAGGTAGCCCATGAACTGGCGGCGAGAAGTCCCCTGGCCCTGCGTGATCTCTGCGCTCGTCATTTCTACGTTCTCCGGCATGAAAATCCTCCCTTGAGCGGCGTTGGTCGCCTTTTCATCCCGCCAGACCTTGGCAATCTGGGCGGGGTCCTGCTTGCGCAGGTGGCCGCTGGGGCCGCCCGCAGAAACATCGCTCAATCGGGTATATGCACGCGGCGCAGGATCGGATCAGACAGCAGGAAAGCCTAAAGGCCGGGTGAAGGTTGGACCGTTGGTGGCGGTCAACGCCTAAACTGTCCGGCGTGAGCACCGAGTCGCCGCCCTCCCTGCTGACCGTCGAGGCCACACCGGGCCGTCTGGACGCCGTGCTGGCCACCCTGACTGGCCACAGTCGTTCGCAAGTGGCGGGCTGGATTGCGGGCGGTCTGGTCCAAGTGGACGGCGAAGCGCATGCCAGAGTCAGCTTTAAACTGCGTGGAGGTGAGGTCCTGACAGTGCAGGTGCCGCCTCTGCCCGAAGCGTCCGTGGAGGCCGAGCAGGTCCCGCTGGACGTGCTGTTTGAGGACGAATCCCTGATTGCCGTGAACAAGCCAGCCGGGATGATCACCCATCCCGCGCCGGGTGTTCGCAGCGGCACGTTGGTCAATGCCCTGCTGGGGCGTATGGACCTGCCCCAGCAGACGGATTTCGACAGCGAGGGTGGTTACCGTCCCGGCATCGTTCACCGACTGGACAAGGACACCAGCGGTGTGATCGTGGTCGCCAAGACGGTGGAGGCCCACGCCCGGCTGGCCGCCGCCTTCAAGGACAGAGAGACCCGCAAGAGCTACCTGGCGATTGCCGCCGGCGGTTGGAAGGCTGCCCAGCCGGTTCGGGTCGACGCGCCGGTGGGCCGTCATCCGGTGCAGCGTCAACGCATGACCGTGGGCGGTGCGAACGCGCGGGAAGCGCAGACCCTGTTCACGCCGTTGGCCGCCCATCCGGATGGATATGGGCGCACGCTGACGCTGGTTCGGGCCCAGCCGCGTACAGGCCGGACCCACCAGCTGCGCGTGCATCTGTCGCACCTGGGCAGCCCGATTCTGGGCGACACGGTGTATGGCCGCGCCAGCGACGTGATGCCCCGACAGGCCCTGCACGCCCAGTTTCTGGAATTGCCCCATCCCCTGACTGGCGACACCCTGCACCTGCACGCCCCCGCGCCGGATGACCTGCTGAGCGCATGGGTGGCGCTGGGCGGAGCGTTACCAGGCAATCTGGAGAGGCTGGATTGAGTCAGCGGCTCTCCAGATCCGCAATCAGCGCCTTCATCTCGGCGATCTCGCGGCGCTGGGTCTCAATAATGCCGTCGGCCAGTTCGCGCACGCGGGGATCACTGATCTGGGCGCGCGAACTGGTCAGGATGGCGATCGAGTGGTGCGGAATCATGGCTTTCATGTACGCCACGTCGCTCACGGTGGCCTGCGAGCGCAGCAGCCACAGCGCTCCGGCGAACACGGCGACGCTGCCCAGAAAGATTCCCAGATTGACCCGCCGGTTCTTGTACATGTTCAGCATGTAACCCAGCATGATCACGGCCATCGTCGCGCCCATGTACAGCGCCATCCACAGGCGCGTCTGGCTGAAGTACACGTGGTCCAGCTGATAGGTGTTCAGGTACATCAGCCCGTACATGATGACTGTGGATGTGGCGATCATGGCCGCGAAACGACCGTAGCTGCCGCCCATCTTGCCCATCGGTTTGTCGCTGCTGGTCTGGGACGGCCGGGGGGTAGGTTGGTTCATGCGATCCTCCTGCGCCCGCAAAAGCCGTCTGCCAGCATGGTGGCTGGGGCAGACGGCGCGGGCGGGAAGTGACGGTGGAAAGGTCAGGCGCTTAGGCCGCCGAGCATCTGCTGACAGGCTTGTTCGCAGCGGCGGCAGGCTTCAGCACAGACCGCGCAGTGCTTCATGTCCATCTTCTCAGCATGCTGCTGGCATTCGTCGCCACAGGCTTTGCAAGCTGTCAGGCAGGCCTGGAGCTGAGCCCGGATCACGTTCATCTCAGGCTGGGTCTGGCGGATCAGCGCGCGCCCGGTGGTGGTGCAGATGTCGGCGCAGTCCAGGTTGATCCGGATGCAGTGGGTCAGGTGTCCGGCGTGTTCAGTCTCGCCCAGACAGGCGTCGGCGCACGAAGTGCAGACCTGCGCGCACTCGAAACAGGCGTCAATGCATTCGGTCAGGGCGTTCAGATCGAATGGGGACTGGCCGATCTGCGGATGGGTCTGCAACATACGCGAAAGGGTGGAGCTGGCGTGCTGGGTCATGCGGGAACCTCCAGAAGAGAGGGGCGAATGTCTTTCCCGCATCCTATGGACTGTGCGCCGGGGGTGGGTGAATCGGCCCTTTCTCTGAAGACTGCCTCAAGCGCGGGTCAAGTTGCGGCCAAGAAGTCCCAAGAACGGCTCAAGCCCCCAGCGTTTGGCCCACCACGGTTACGGGCGGTCCGCGCTCCTACACTTCTGAGCATGACCGAGACGACCAAGGCTCCCCAGTACAGCAAGCCCAGCGACGCCGAATTGCGCGAGCGCCTGACGCCCGAGCAGTACCGCGTGACCCAGCATGAGGGCACCGAGCGGGCCTTCACGGGCGAATACTGGGATACTGATGGTGACGGTATCTACGTGGATGTGGTTTCCGGTGAGCCGCTGTTCTCCAGCGCCGACAAGTACGATGCGGGCTGCGGCTGGCCCAGTTTCACCCGCCCCCTCCAGAACACCCGGTTGACCGAGAACACCGATTATAAGATCGGCTACGCCCGGACCGAGGTCCGTTCCGGCGGTGCAGATTCGCACCTGGGCCACGTCTTCCCCGACGGGCCGCAGGATCAGGGGGGGCTGCGCTACTGCATCAACTCCGCGTCCTTGCGCTTTATTCCAGCCGACAGGCTGGAGACCGAGGGTTACGGCGAGTTCCGTCAGCTGTTCAGCTGAGGCTGGAAGACCCGGAAGGGGCGAGCCGCACTGGACTCGCCCCTTCTGATACCTGCCCTCAACCCACTCAGCGCGTTCCGAAATCCTGCACCCAGTACCGTTTGCCGCCCGCGTTCTGGGCCAGGCCGAGGCCGAGCTCGGTGTAGGCAGCGTTCATCAGGTTGCGGCAGTGGCCCTCACTGTTCAGCCAGCCAGTCACGACCTCCTGCGCGTCCGTCTGCCCGGCGGCGATGTTCTCGGCAATCAGACGCCAGCTGTAGCCGGTGGCGTCGATCCGGTCCTTCAGCGCCCGTCCGTCCTGGCTGACGTGGCTGAAGTAGTTGCGGGCGGCCATGTCGGCGGCGTGGCCCTGGGCCGCGGCTCCCAGCCGGGCCTCGGGTTGCAGCGGCGGCGCTGGCGGATAGGTGGCGCGGCCGCAGGTCTGGCCCCTGGCCCGCGCGGCGTTGGTCAGTTCCAGCACCTGCCGGGTCAGTGAGTCCAGGCGCTGCGGGGTGGCGGGCGGCGGGGCCGTGACCTGCATGCGGAACTCGGCCAGGGTGCGGCCCGGCCCCGTCTGGGTTGCCCGCACCAACGCCTGGCCTGCCCCGGCGGCCTGCACCAGCCCACCCGCCGATACCGACACGATGCGCGGGTCGCTGCTGGTCCAGTTCAGCTCGTCTGGCGGCACCCTGCGCCCGTTCAGTGTGACCTCCAGCTGCATGCTCTGGCCCACCGTCAGTTTTTGTTGACTGGCCGCGGGAAGCACCTGTGGGCTGCTCAGCTCCAGCTGGGCCGCACGGCGCGACACGGTACAGGCACCCAGCGCGGGGACCAGGCAGACGAGCAGCAGCAGGAATGGACGACGGCGCACCGGCCCATTAGAGCATCCACCGAATGGAACAGCGTAAGCAGATTCACCCTGAAACACCGCGAACGATGGGGCAGGGAGACCGGACAAGCCCCTCGAATCCAGAGCACTGGTCCGGCCATTGATCTCCGGAGGTGCAAAAGAAAACGGTGCCCGGGAAGCTCCCGGCACCGCTTTTCATGCTGTGATGGAGACCGCGTGGTCAGCGCGCGCCGAAGTCCTGGACCCAGTAGTGGCCGTAGCTGCCGCCCTTGGCGTAACCCACGCCCAGTTCACGGAAGCTGGGGTTCATGATGTTGCGGCAGTGGCCCTCGCTCTGGAGCCAGCCCGCGACGACCTGCTGCGGGGTGGACTGCCCAGCGGCGATGTTCTCGCCGATGGTGCGGAAGGCGTAGCCCGTCGCGGTGATGCGCTGCACAAAGGTCCGGCCATCCTTGCTGGTGTGGCTGAAGTAGTTCTGCGCGGCCATGTCGCTGGCGTGGCCCTGTGCTGCCTGTCCCAGCTGTGTGTTCAGGGTCAGTGCCGGGGCCGCCGCGAAGCTGGTGCTGCCGCAACTGCGGGCCTGCGCGCGGGCCGCATTCACCAATTGCAGCACCTGCTGTCCCACTGTGGTGTCGGGGGTGGGCGCTGGTGTCGGCGCTGGGGCGGGCGTGCCGGCGGTCACGGTCACGCTGAAGTCTAGATAGGCGCCCGGGTTGCTGACCAGTGCAGTTCGGACTACAGCATTCCCGGCAGCGACGGCGGTGACCAGTCCGTTTTGCGACACCGTGGCGACGGCTGCGTTGCTGGTAGTCCACCGGAGCTGTCCAGGCTGGGCCGGCTGCCCGCCGACAGAGATGTTGATCTGCTGGGTCTGGCCCACATTGAGCTGTAGGGAAGCGGCGGCCTGCGCACTCAGGGTGGTGCCAGCACCAGCGGCGAGATCACCCGGCACGGTGGCCGTCGGCGGTGTGGTTCCACAGGCACTCAGGATCACGGTCAGGGTCACGGCAGCGAGGCCAGCGGATCGTCTCAGGGAAAAAGGCACGTCCGGCATTAAACGCCTCTGAATCCTCTTTACCGTGAGGAAAGATTTCTCATCTCTCATTAAAGGCTGATCCGTTTCTGGGTGCATGGGAACCATTGTTTAATACCTTTCCTCACAATCGTCTTTTCTCACTCAGTCTAAATAGAAGAACCCTTGAGGTCCTCTTCGATGACGGAAAAGACACTTTACGGACGATTCATTAAGCTAAATTTCACAGTTTCCGAATAGACCAGTGCGCTGTTCGTCTTAAGCATTGGCGTTGTGGATAGAGAAACACATAAATCCCGTCCCAGTGCAGCTGCAGTTGCGAGCAGCGCCTCGGCGGCGGGTTCGCTCAGTGCTCCCCAGAGATGCGCCGCACTCCTGCCATTGATGCCCTGCCACAGCAGAGCCCCCACGGCCTCGCCCGCGCCGCTGTAGGCCAGCAGCGGCAGGTAATCACGCTGCCTCTCCAGACGTGCAGCCAGATGCCGGGCCAGCGGCGTTGCCCACTCGGGCGTCCCGTGCGCGGCTGTCAGGACATCGGCCCACTTTTGCAGGTGTAGGCGGCTGACCTGCTCCACCACAAGGTCTGTGGCTTGCGGTTCGATGGGCTTGAATGTCCCCACCTCCAGCGCGGCCACCTCACGCGCTCCCACAACAGTCTTCAGAGAGGCCAGCAGAGGCGGCACGCTCTGCGCCTCATGCCATGCCAGGGGAGAGCGCAGGTCCGGCACGTCTTCCGGCAGATACGTCGCGTTCAATCCCAGCACGTTCACGCCCGGCGTCAGCAACGTGACGGCGCCATTCTCCTCTCTTTGTAGGGTGGAGAGCGGCGCAAAATACTCGGTCAGTTCGGTCAGGATAGGGGGGAGCACCGTGCCGCCCATTTAAGGCTGGCGCTTGCGGTGCTCGGAGGTCAGCTCGCCTGCGTAGCCCCAGTTGTCCGGGTCGATCTCGTCAATCACGACATGCACACTCTCGGGCCGCTTACCCAACACGCTCTGCATGGTGGCGGTGATTTCCCGGACAATCCGAGCTTTTTGCTCTGTGGTGATGTCCTTGCGGGTCAGCCGGACGTTGATGTAGGGCATGGGGGCAATTCTAAGCTCGCAAAGAAAATGGAGCCACCGGATTTTTCCAGTGACCCCATTGGCTGCTTGCGCCAATCAGTTCCAGCGACCGCCGCGCTGCTGACGGGTTTCGGGCTCGGGGGCGGCGTACAGTTCCTCTGCACGCGAGAGCTTCTTGCGGCCATACAACCCCTCCAGCACGAACTCAGCGGCGCTGACCCGCACGGCGTCGCTGTTGCTGTCCGCCACCTCGGCAGCGATGTCGCTGAGGCCGGGCACTTCCCTAGTGGCCTTGATGGCCGCGCCCGCATTGCCGGACTGCGGGAAGCGGAAGACGTTGCCGTCCTCGAACCACTTCTCCAATTTCTGGGTGTCCATGCTGCCGCACAGGCGTCCGTAGACCGCGCCCGCCGCTTTGCGAATGACTTCCTTCGCCACGTTGTCCGCGCCTTTGAGCTCGCCCTCGTATTCCAGCTCCATCTTGCCCGTGATGGCCGGCAGGCCCGCGTACACGTCGCTGACGCGCACCACCGCGTCGTCGTCACCCATCAGGCTGCGGCGCTCGGCGTTGGCGGCAGCAACCTCCAGCAGGCTGATCGGGAGGCGCTGCGACACGCCGCTCATCTTGTCTACGCGGCCGTCCTCGCGGGCCTGGAAGGCGATTTCCTCGATCAGTTCGGCCATGAAGGGGGGGACGGTCACACGCTCATCCTTGACCGCTTCCTGCGCGGTGATGTCCATGCCCAGTTTCACGTCGGTGGGGTAATGGGTGCGGATCTCACTGCCAATCCGGTCCTTGAGCGGCGTGACGATCTTGCCGCGCGCGGTGTAGTCCTCGGGGTTGGCGCTGAAGACCAGCATCACATCCAATTCCAGGCGGATCGGGTAGCCCTTGATCTGCACGTCGCCTTCCTGAAGGATGTTGAACAGCGCCACCTGCACCTTGGGCGCAAGGTCCGCCAGCTCGTTGACCGCGAAGATGCCCCGATTGGCGCGCGGCAGCAGACCGAAGTGCATGGAGCGGGTGTCACCCAGGCTGGTGCCCAGGCGGGCGGCCTTGATCGGGTCCACATCGCCGATCAGGTCCGCCACCGTCACGTCGGGCGTGGCCAGCTTCTCCACGTAGCGGTCCGCACGGGGCAGCCAGCGAATCGGCAGGTGCATGCCGTGCGCTTCAAGCATGTGCTTGCCCTCTGCGCCCACTGGGTTCAGAGGATCGTCGGGCATGTCCACACCGTCGATCACAGGGACCACGTCATCCAGCAGTTCGGTGATCGCGCGCAGGATGCGGCTCTTGGCCTGACCGCGCAGCCCCAGCAGGATGAAATTCTGCCGTGCCAGCAGAGCGTTGACCAGTTGTGGAATCACGGTGTCGTCGTAGCCCACCACGCCGGGGAACAATTCCTCGCCGCTGCGGAGCTTGCGGGTCAGGTTCTCGCGGACCTCGTCCTGCACCAGTCTGATCTTTCCGTCGAAAGGGGTGCGTCCGGCATAACCGGGAGTTTCCAGCAATTCACCCAGCGTCCTGGCTCTGGCGGTCATGTTTGCAGCGGTCATATGCGAAAAAACGTAGCACGGGGCCTGAACGGCGAATGTGCGGGTTGCTGGAGAACGGGGGCAGCGAACAGCGGGGGCGGGGCTCAGGGGTTCACGATGAACTGGAACTGGCCGCCGCGTCGTTCTGCTCGTCTTCCAGCGCCTTGAAGGCGCACACCGCCGCCAGTGCCGCCAGGGCCGGTGGAATCTGGCCGAAGTCCAGGTCCACGTCCTTGCCGTCTACTCGTCCGCCGATGCGTCCGCGCAGGCTGGGACCATCCCGGCGCAGATTGACGTCCTTGCCATCAATGCGGCCCGAAAAACGGCCCGTGATGGTGTCGGCGCTGACCTGCAATTCCACGTTGTCGCCGTCGATGCGTCCGCCTAGGCGGACCTGGACCCGCTGACCGTCCATCTCGCCGTGGGCATCGAAGCCGCCGAACACGCCGCCGATGCGACCGTCTACCCTGCCACCCTTCAGGGTCAGGTCAATGTCCTTGCCCTGAAAGTGCCCGCCGACGCGCCCGCGCAGGCGTTCGCCGTCCCATTTGGCCTTGATGTCGTAGCCTGCCGTGAGGCCGCCCATGCGTCCGTCGAGATCGCTCATGGGGACATGATGGCAGAGGGGAAGTGGGACTGGCTTTGTGCGGGCGGCCCCACCCCCCAGCCCCCTACCCCAGAGGGGCAGGGGGAGCGGCGCTGCGCTAGGCAGGAGTTCTTTGGCGTTGTAGGCAGGCGAGAGAATCTGCGTTTCTACTTACATGCCCTGCTCCGTCCAGCTGCGGAAGGCCCGTCCGCTTCGCGCCCGATGGCCTTCGGGGACGGCCTTGGTGGTTGTTTGCCTGTTGGCAGGCTACCTTGCCCGTATACCTTCTGCCCCAACACTGGCGAGAGAGTGCTATCTAGCCTCGCCCCAAACAAGGTTGCGCGTGCCCCAGCTTCAGCTCAGGCACGCGTAAAGGTAGGTTGAGATTGGTTCTAGTCTCTCAGACCGCCGAACATCTCCTCTTTTGAGGTCTTAAGCCCCCACCCATTCTTCCATCGGCGGGCAGCTACACACGAAGTTTCTGTCGCCGTACACGTTGTCCACGCGGTTGACGGCGGGCCAATATTTCCACGCCTTCTGTGAGGCTGTGGGGAAAGCCCCCACTTCGCGGCTGTAGGCCCGGTTCCAGTCGGCAGAAATCAGGTCTTCCTGCGTGTGCGGCGCGTGCTTCAGCGGGCTGTCCTCCGCCTTAATCAGGCCGTCCTGCACTTCCTGAATCTCGCGGCGGATGCCCAGCATGGCAGTGATAAAGCGGTCCAGTTCCGCCTTCGGCTCGCTCTCGGTGGGCTCGATCATCAGCGTGCCGGGCACCGGGAAGCTCATGGTGGGGGCGTGAAAGCCGTAGTCCATCAGGCGCTTGGCGATGTCCTCCTCGCTGATGCCGCTGTCGGCCTTCAGGGGCCGGATGTCGATGATGCACTCGTGCGCGATCCGCCCGTTGCGCCCGCTGTACAGAATCGGGTACGCGCCCGACAGCTGCTGCGCGATGTAGTTGGCGTTCAGCAGAGCCACGCTGGTGCTCTCGCGCAGGCCCCGCGCGCCCAGCAGCCGGATGTACAGGTAGGAGATGGGCAGAATGCTGGCGCTGCCGTACGGCGCGGCGCTCACGGCCCCGGTGGGGCTGTCGCTCGTGGGAACAACGGCGTGGTTGGGCAGGAACGGGGCGAGGTGTGCCTTGACTCCAATCGGCCCCATGCCCGGCCCCCCGCCGCCGTGCGGAATGGCGAAGGTCTTGTGCAGGTTCAGGTGCGAGACGTCGCTGCCGATCAGCCCCGGTTTGGCGACGCCCACCATCGCGTTCATGTTCGCGCCGTCCAGGTAGACCTGCCCGCCGTGCTGGTGGATCAGATCACAGACCTCGGTCACGTTGGCCTCGTAGACGCCGTGCGTGCTGGGGTAGGTGATCATCAGTGCGCCCAGGTTCTCGCTGTGCTGCTCGGCCTTGGCCTTCAGGTCATCAAAGTCGATGTTGCCCTCGGCGTCGGTCTTGACCACCACCACGCTCATGCCCATCATGGCCGCGCTGGCCGGGTTGGTGCCGTGCGCGCTGGCCGGAATCAGGCAGACGTTGCGGTGGCTCTCGCCGCGGCTCTCGTGGTACTTGCGAATGGTCAGCAGGCCCGCGTACTCGCCCTGCGCGCCGCTGTTGGGTTGCAGGGACACGGCGTCGTAGCCGGTAATGTCGGCCAGCCAGCCTTCCAGCTCGGTCAGCATCTGCGCGTAGCCCTCGGTCTGGTCCGTGGGCGCGAAGGGGTGCAGCGCGCCGAATTCGGGCCATGTCACCGGGATCATCTCAGCGGTGGCGTTCAGCTTCATGGTGCAGCTGCCCAGCGGGATCATGCCGTGGGTCAGGCTGTAATCCTTGTTCTCCAGGCTTTTCAGGTAGCGCAGCATGGCGTGTTCGCTGTGGTGCGTGTTGAAGGTGGGATGCGTCAGGTATTCGGAGGTCCGCTTGAGGTCGGCGGGAATGCCGTCCACCGCCCCCGAATCCAGCGTCACCACGTCCATCGCGCTTCCGGTGATCGCCTCAATCACGTCGGAGAGGTCAGCGGGCGTGACCGTCTCGTCCAGCGTCACGCCGACGCGTTCGCCTTCATAACGGAAGTTGATGCCCTTCGCCTCGGCCCGCTCACGGATGGCCGCCGCGTCGCCGCCGAAGGTCAGCGTGTCGAAGAAGGTGTCGTTGACGCTCAACCCCGCGTCCGTCAGCGCCCGCGCCAGGATACCGGCCATGCGGTGGGTGCGCTCGGCGATGGTGCGGATCCCTTCCTGACCGTGGTACACGGCATAGGCGGCGGCCATGTTCGCCAGCAGCGCCTGCGCCGTGCAGATGTTGGAGGTGGCCTTCTCGCGGCGGATGTGCTGCTCACGGGTCTGCATCGCCATCCGCAGGGCATTCCTGCCCCGGCTGTCCTTGCTGACGCCGATCACGCGGCCCGGCATGGAGCGCTGGTACTCGCTGCGGCACGCCAGGAACGCCGCGTGCGGCCCGCCGAAACCCATTGGCACGCCGAATCGCTGGGCACTGCCCACGACGATATCCGCGCCCTGTTCACCGGGCGGCGTTACCAGCGCGCAGGCCAGCAGATCGACGGCCACGATCAGCGCCGCGCCCGCTGCATGCGTCTTCTCGGCAATGGGGGAGAGGTCCCGCAGGTCGCCGTAAGTGCCGGGGTACTGGGCCAGCACGCCGAACACGCCGTCGGGCAATTCGCCGGACGGATCGCCCGTGACCACCTCATAGCCGAAATATTCTGCCCGCGTCTGGATCACGCCCAGCGTCTGCGGGTGAACGTCGTCGGCCACGAAGAACACGTTGCCCTTGCTCTTGCCCTGGCGCTTGGCGAGGGTCATGGCTTCTGCCGCCGCCGTCGCCTCGTCCAGCAGAGAAGCGTTGGATACGGGCATGCCAGTCAGGTCCATGACCATCTGCTGGAAGTTCAGCAGCATCTCCAGGCGTCCCTGCGAGATCTCGGCCTGATACGGCGTGTAGGCCGTGTACCACCCTGGATTCTCCAGCATGTTGCGCCCGATCACCCCGGGCGTGTGCGTCCCCGCGTACCCCATCCCGATGTAGCTGCGGAACACCTTGTTCTTCCGGGCCACCGCCTTTAGGTCCGCCAGCGCCTGCGCCTCGGTGACCCCTGGCCCCGCCGTCAGCTCGCCGTGAAACTGGATGGCTTCGGGCAGCGTGGTCTCGATCAGCTCGTCCAGGCTGGCGACACCCAGGCTTTGCAGCATCTCGGCCTGTTCCTGCTCGCTGGGGCCGATATGACGACGGGTGAAATCGTTGGTGTTCAGTAGTTCGGAGAGGGGACGGGTCATGGGGAGACTCCTTAAAGAGAAGGGGAGAGTACGGTGGGTGATTTCGGCTCACCCCCTCCCAACCTCCCCTTGCGGGGAGGGATTAACAGCAGAAGATCAGCATCTTTTTTCTCCCCTGTGAGGAGAGATTTCGTAGCGACAGAGGGGGCAGGCAGGGACCGCATTCAGAAGCCGGTCACCCGTTGGCAGCCTCCAGTCCAGCGGGTTACCCTTCTGCGGTTTCGGTGTACGTCGCCGCGTCCATCAGGTCCGAGCGCTCCTCGGTCACGTCCAGCTTGAACAGCCAGCCGCTTTCGTAGGGCGAGGAGTTGACCAGTTCGGGGCTGCCGCTCAGCTCGTCGTTGACGGCGGTAATGGTGCCGCTGGCGGGGGCGTAGATGTCGGAAGCAGTCTTGACCGATTCCACCACGGCCACCGTGTCGCCCGCCATGACCTCGCGGCCCACCTCGGGCAACTCCACGTACACCACGTCGCCCAGTTGATCCTGCGCAAAATCGGAGATCCCGACGGTGCCGTCTTCGGAAAGCCACTCGTGCGAGGCGGCGTACTTCAGTTCAGAGGGGGTATTCATGCTTGATTCTCCTGTGCAAAGGGGGGGAGGGATTGTAGGCGGGGGAACGTGCGGGGCAGGTTACGCGCCCCGGTAGAACGGCAAGCCCACGCGCACCGCCGGATGCCGCTTGCCGCGCACCTCGACTTCAAAGGTATCCGCTCCAGCGTGGGCAGCGTCTATCAGCGCCATCGCGATGGGATGGCCCAGCGTGGGGCTGCTGCTGCCGCTGGTGATGGTACCCACCTGCACGCCGCCGTCGGCATACACCGGGTAACCCTCGCGTACCGGCACGCGCTCCAGCTTCAGCCCGATCAATCGCTGCGGCGGCGCGGCGGTGATGTGGGCGCGGCCCAGGTGTTCCTTGTCCTTGACCACCCAGCTGTAAGAACTGCTCAGCGGATGGATGGTGTCGGAGAACTCGTGGCCGTACAGCGGGAAGCCGGCTTCCAGCCGCAGCGTGTCGCGCGCGCCCAGACCCGCGGGCGTGATGCCGATGGCCAGCAGTTTGTCCCACAGCGTCTCGGCCTCGCTGGCGTCCACGAAGACCTCGAAGCCGTCCTCTCCCGTGTAGCCGGTGCGGGCCAGCATCACGTCAAAGCCGAACAGCCTGGCGGCGAAGTACGCGTTCTTCTTTTTGGCCGCCAGATCGGTGTCGCTAAAAGGTTGCAGCAGTTCCGCCGTCTTCGGCCCCTGCACGGCCAGCAGGGCCCATTTCTCCGACTCGTTGGACAGCGTCACGTCGTGGCCTGCCGCGTGCCGTTCCAAGTGCGCCCAGTCCTTGTCGATGTTCCCGGCGTTGACCACCAGCAGGTACTCGCCTTCGGCCACCATGTAGATGTAGATGTCGTCAATCAGGCCGCCCGCCTCGCCCGGCAGCCAGTTGTAGTGGGCGCGTCCGGGGCGCAGTTTGCTGACGTCGTTGGTGGTGACGCCCTGCAGGAAGGCCAGCGCGCCGGGGCCGGTCACGCGGAACTCGCCCATGTGCGAGACGTCGAACACGCCTGCCGACGTTCTCACGGCGTCGTGTTCGGCTTTCAGGCCCGCGTACTGCACGGGCATGTCCCAGCCGCCGAAGGGCACCATCCGCGCCCCGGCCCGCAGGTGGGCGGCGTGAAGCGGCGTGCGCTTGAGCGTCGGCTCTGGCGGGCTTGAGGGGGTCTGGGTCACCCCAAAATGGTAGCCGAGCGGGGGGGCGTGTGTCCGGGCGTGCCGGACGCGCAGAGCCTGCTGGACGCACAGGGCCTGATCAGCGCCCCCTCACTCCAGCGCGTAAAACGTTTCCAGCGTGACGCGCTCGGGGAACTTGCGGATAAAGTCCACGGTGCTCAGCGCCTGGGTGCGGTGGCAGGCGATGGCCTGGAGCTTGCGGGTAATGTGGGCGGTCACGTCATGCCGGGTGTTGGGCGGCAGCCACTCGGCACGCAACGCCTCGTTCTCGGGGGGCGTGTCGCTGGCGTAGTACCACAGCTGTGGGCGTTCCCCCTCCGGCAGGCTGTCCCAGGCGGCCTTGACGGCGCGGTGGGTGGTGACGTGGTCCGGGTGGCCGTTGCTGCCGTTGGGCGGGAAGGTCAGCACCGTCTCCGGGCGGTGGCGGACCATCGCCTCGCGGGCCACCTCCACCAGGTTTTCCAGTGGCTGATCCTTCAGATATTTGTCGGGGAAGGTGTGCTGTTCGTGGACGCTGCCGGGGGTGGTGGTCAGACCGATCACCTCCAGGCAGGCGGCCAGTTCGGCGGCGCGCATGCGGGCCAGTTCCTCCGGCCCCTCGGCCAGCCCCAGGGTGCGGCCCGCCTCGCCGCGCGTCAGGGTGACCAGCCCGCAGCGGTGGCCTTGCGCGAGCAGCTCCATCAGCGTGCCGGACGCGCCGTAGACCTCGTCGTCAGGGTGGGGAACGATCAGCAGGAGTTTCATTTTCTGGGCAGCGGACATGCCCGTCAGCATAAGCGTGCTGGCGGATGCGCGGCGGAATCGGGCGAGGCCACAATGCCGGCATGACTTCCTTTTCGCTGCGGGACTTCCGCAAACCACAGGACTACGCCGCCGTGGCGGAGGTGCTGAACGCCAGCAATCCGGCCTGGCCGCTTACCCCTGACCTTCTTCAGTCTTGGGAAGAGGCGCGCGACCCTGCCCTGTTCAACACCCAGCTGGTGGCCGAGCAGGGGGGGCGCATCGTGGGGGTGGGCGGCATCGGCCATGACGATTTCGCCTTCGAGGACTGGCGCTATTCCGGCAATCTGGCCGTTCACCCGGACGCGAGGGGACAGGGCATCGGCTCGGCGCTGTACGACGAACTGCTGCGGCGGGTGCGTGAACGCGGGGCGCGCGAGATCCGGACCATGTCCAGCGACGAGGCCACCGACGCGCCGGGCCGGGCTTTTCTGGAGACACGCGGGTTCAGGGTGACCTGGGAACGTTACGAGTCGCGGCTGGACACGGCGGGTGTGGACCTCTCCCGTTTTGACGACCTGATGGCCTCGGTGGCCCAGGAGGGCATTGAGTTGCGCTCGCTGACCGATCTGAGGGCCGAGCCAGAGCGCAACCGCTGGCTGTGGGAGCTGGACTGGGAACTGTTTCAGGACGTGCCGATGGGCATGACACTCACCAAGCGCCCGCTGGACGCCTGGGTCCGGCAGGAGCTGGACGACCCCACGCTGGCCTCCGATCTTTCCTTCGTGGCGATCCGGCCCGGCGTCAATGATCCGCTGACCGGCCCCTGCGTCGGCTACAGCACGCTGGGCAGCAATCCTTCTGGCTTCTACTACATCGGCATGACCGGCGTGAAGCGCGGGGAGCGGGGCAAGGGTCTGGCCAAGGCCCTCAAGGTGGCGGCCATGCGCGCCCTGGCCGCCTCGGGCGGCGGCGAGATCCGCACCTTCAACGATCCGCCCAACGTCGCCATGATCGGCATGAACGAGGTGCTGGGGTTCAAGCGCACCTCCACCCGCTACCGCTACGAACTGAACCTGAAGGACACGCCATGACCACCACCACCCTGACCGTCCGCCCCGCCACCGACGCCGACATCCTTGCCCTGGCCCAGCTGATGAGCGAGGCTAATCCACGCCACCCGGTCACGCCGCAGACCTGGGCACACGAGATTGCCGAGCTGCGCGGGCACTCGCTGGGGCTGCATGTGGCGCAGTGGCTGGCCGAGGAGGAAGGCGTGGCGCGCGGCATGGCGCTGACCCTGCAATCCCCTGGCATGTACCATCCGGACCGCTACTGGGCCGAGGTGCTGGTGCCTGCGCAACACGGACGGCGGGGGGTGGGCGCACAGCTGGCCGCCACGCTGGGAACGCACCTGCGGGCACGTGGGGCGCGTGAAATCCTCTCCGGCGCGTATGAGGAGGAGCCGTGGGCCGTCAAGTTCCTGACCCGGCGCGGCTTTTCTGAGACGCTACGGTATTTCGACAACGTGCTGGAGATGAGCGGGTTCGAAGCCTCCGCCTGGGCCGGGGAATCGAAACTGCCCGGTGGCGTGCGGGCCGTCTCCCTGGCCGAGCTGACGGCAGAGATTGGCCTGGACGCCGCCATCGCCGCCTACTATGCCGCCTTCGCCGAGGTGCGCGAGGACGTGCCGCGCTCCTCGCCGCCCACGCCACACACCCTGGAGGACTTCCGCACCCGCCTGCTGAACGCTCCCCAGTACTTCCCTGAAGGCACGCTGCTGGCTGTCACGGAAGCGGGCGAGGTGGTGGCCCTGTCCGAATTGCGTCTGAATGACACCGATCCGGGACGGCTTGACACTGGCCTGACGGGCACGCGCCGGGCCTGGCGGCGGCATGGACTGGCGCTGGCGCTGAAGATCGCGGCCCTCCAGCTGGCAAAACGGCGCGGCGTCCGCGAGATCTGGACCGGCAACGCCACCACCAACCGTCCCATGCTGGCGCTGAACGAACGCCTGGGGTTCCGCCCGCGTCCCGCCTACATCGAGATGCGCTGGGGCGGCGTATGAGCGTGACCGTCCGCCCGATCGGGGACGGGGAGTGGGCCGCTGCGGAATGGGACGCTGCCGCCCACCTGCTATCCCTGGCCCAGCCCCACGAGCCCTGGGGTGCCAGGGAACTGCGCAAGCGCCAGCAGGAACAGACCGACTGGGGCTACCGGGCGGGTGTGCTGGTGGCCCTTCAGGACGGCGAGGTGCGCGGCATGGCCGCCTATTCACAGAATCCCGGTGCCTACCACCCGCAACGCTATGTGCTGGAGCTGGCCGTCCACCCCGCGTCTGGCGGCAGGGGTGTGGGCGGTGCCCTCTGGGACGCGCTGGAAGGAATATTGCGCGAACACGACGCGCAGCAGGCCCGTATCCTGGCCCGCGAGGACCATCCTGTCGCGCCGGGTTTCCTGGCGCGGCGCGGCTTCACGGCAGGCAAGCGCTACTTCACCAGTTCGCTGGACGTGACCGCCTTCGACGACGCGCCGTTTCGCACACTGCTCGCTGCGCTGGCCGCGCAGGGCGTCCGCATTCGCAGCCTCGCGGAGTTGCAGGCCGGGCACATGCCGGACCTACACACCCGCTTGCACGCCCTGATGTCCGATGTGCGCGGGGACGTGCCACGCGCCGATCCGGTCACGCCGCTGAGCTTTCAGGTGTTCAAGGACGCTGTGCTTGGCGATCCTGGCCTGTTGCCGCAAGCGTATCTGGTGGCAGAGGCCGGGGGCGAATGGATCGGGCAGACGACTCTCTTCCGCAGCGAGGCGAGCCGCGAACTATTTACCGGCCTGACCGGCGTGACCCGCGAGTGGCGTGGCCGGGGGGTGGCCACGGCCCTGAAAGTCGCGGCCATCGGCGTGGTGCGTGCGCTGGGTGCGCCCACCATCCGCACCGACAACGCCAGCGACAACGCGCCCATGCTGCGCGTCAATGACCGCCTGGGCTTCGTGCGCGATCCGGCGACGGTCAGCTATCTGCGGCAGTTCTGACGCCTGGCAGGACGGTGAGGGAAGATGGGGCATGACCTTGTCCCCGTCACTGCCCCGTCTCCCTGACTCCCTGCCGTGCTGCTGAGCATTGACTGGGACGCCTATTCCGGCACGCGTGAACTGATCTTTGACGCGCCGATCTGGGGCACGCGTGATCTTGAGCATGACCGGCTGGCCGCCTGGCGGGAGCGGGTTCGGAAACGGGGCGGGCAGGACTGGAATGTGCTGGCCGCCGATTTCCCGCTGTTCTCCGGCTGGCAGGCTCTGGCGCAGTACGTCGGGATGCCCGCGTTCGTGGCCCTCAGCCATGCGGACGCTTGGGGATGGCTGGAGCGGTTTCCAGGCCGGGACGTGCTGAACATCGACTCGCACCATGACCTCGCCAGCTTCAGCGGGGACGCCCTGCGCGTGCGCCCCGGTAACTGGGCGGGTCTGGGCCTGCGGGCCGGATTGATCCAGCGGTACACCTGCCTGTATCCGGAGTGGCACGCAGACCTCCCGGTGGCCGAGGGTTTCGATCTGGGGCGCACCCGCGCGGAGGTGCTGCCCCTGCTCGCGCCCGGAGTGCTGGAACGCGTCACCCTGACCCGAGCCCTGCCCCTGCCGCCTCCCGGCCAAGTGGAGACGCTACTGCTCGTTCAATCTCCGGCGTGGACGAATCCGGCGCACGACAAGGAATTTCTGGCCCTCGCCCAGCAGCTGAACTGCGAAACGCTGACGAGCCCTCTGAGCCGTTTGCGATTTGACGGTTGAACCCAGCCCTTTAGACGTTCAGGCCCCCAGCCCGTCTCCCCGCGCTAGCCTCGCCCTCACCTATGTCACCCTCACCCCTGCCGCTGATCGTAAGTGCCGGAGAAGCCCTGACCGACCTCGTGACCGCCGGGGGTGCAGCCTGGACAGCGCATCCCGGCGGAGCGGGCTGGAACGTGGCGCGGGCCTGCGCCGCCCTGGGGGTGCCCAGCGCTTTTGCCGGAGCGGTGGGCCAGGACAACTTCGGGGATGACCTGCTGAGCGCCTCCGCCGAGGCGGGGCTGGACCTGCGCTTCCTGCAACGGGTGACTGCCCCCACCCTGATGGCCGTGGTCTACAGCGCCAACCCGCCCTCCTACCGCTTTCTGGGTGAGAACAGCGCCGATCTGCACTTTGACCCGTCCGGGTTGCCGGAGGGCTGGCTGGAGGCGGTCAAATGGCTGCACGTGGGCGGGATCAGCCTGAGCCGCTGGCCGCTGGCCGACACGCTGCTGTCGCTGGTCAGACAGGCCCGCGCGGCGGGCGTGAAGATCAGTTTCGATCCCAACGCCCGCATCACCCACCGCCACCGCGCCTACCCGGCGGTCATGGAGCGCGTGGCCCGCCAGGCCGACCTGCTGAAGTTCAGCGATGAGGATCTGACCTTCTTCTTCCCCGGCACCCCGGAGGCGGGGGCGCTGCAAACCCTGCGCGGCTGGAATCCGCGTGCGCCGATTGTGATCACGCGTGGGGCGCAGGGGGCCAGCCTGTACCACGCGGCGGGGCGGGCCGACGTGCCGGCCTTCCCAGTGGAGGTGGTCGACACGGTGGGTGCGGGCGACGCGCTGTGCGCCGGACTGCTGGTTTCGGCCACCGAGCGCCCGCAGGCGCGGTGGACCGAGCATCTGGCGCTGGGCCTGAAAGCTGCCGCCGCCGCCTGCGCCCACGCCGGGGCCTACGCGCCCACACGGGCGGACCTGGAGGCGATGGGGGAGCGCTGAGCAGAAGGCTAAGGCAGACGTTTCAGCGCTGCCAGACATACGGGGTGGTCGTCGTGACGGCCAGCAGCCCGCTGCGCTCCAGAATCGGGCGGGAGAATTCGGTGGAGTCGCTGTGCAGGTAGCGCACGCCGCGTTCCAGGGCAGACCGGGCTCGGGCGGCGGTCAGGGCACGGTAAATGCCTTTACCACGCCAGCCGGGGACGGTGCCGCCCCCCCACAATCCGGCGAACTCGGTGTCTGGGATGACCTCCAGGCGGCCCACACAGATCATCTCCTGCGCGGTTTCGGCCACCCACAGTTCCACGCGGCCTGCGCCCTGCTCGATGTGACGCACGAAGCGGTCCACGTCGAAGGCCTGCCCGAAAGCCTGTTCCTGAGCGCGGGCCGCCCGCACCATGTCCGGGTACGGGTCCGCCAGGGTGTCGATGCGGCGCAGCGTGACGCCCTCCGGCAGGGGCACAGGCTGGTTCAGCAGGCGGGCCTCGCCCAGCATGACGGTCTCGGTGTCCTCGGCGTGAAAGCCATGCGTGCTCAGGCGCTGGGGCAGATCGGCGGGCGCGTCGTGCCCACGCGTCTTCCACTCGAAGCTGAGAATCTGCGGGTCAGCGGCGTAATGCGCGACCGTTTGCGCGATCAGGTCGTTCAGTGCCTGCCCCGTGAGGCCGTCCAGCGAGCGATACGACACGAAGCCCCGGTTTCCGAACGTGCCGCGCCACAGCGGTCCCGCGCGGTCCACGCTGTCCGCGCCGACCATCTCCGCCCCCTCGCGCAACTGGGCGTCGTATGCCGCCAGCAGAACGGACTGGGAAGGGGCAAGCGGGGTGTCGCACATTCCTCAGTTTAGCCCAGCGCTTGGTCCCCTCTTGATAAACCTCTCGCAATAACTCCGGATCAGGCGTACACTGCCCCGGTGCTGGGCGTGGAACATCTCACCGTGAAATACGGCTCTCAAGTCGCGCTGGAGGACGCCAGCGTGCGCTTTGAGGCCGGCAGCTTCTCGGCCATCATCGGGCCCAACGGTGCGGGCAAATCCACGCTGCTGCGGACACTGGTGGGCCTGCTGCCCGCTCACCACGACGCCGTGCGTTTCGATCCGGGCCACACCGCGCAGAACTGCATCTCCTACGTGCCGCAGCAGCAGACGCTGGACTGGGGCTTTCCGGTCACGGTCTGGGACGTGGCGATGATGGGCCGCACCGGCCGCCTGGGCTGGTTGCGCTGGCCGGGGCGCACAGACCGCGAGCGGGTGGCGGCGGCGCTGCGGGAAACGGGCGTGTTTGACCTACGCCACCGCCACATCGGTGCCCTGAGTGGCGGCCAGCGCCAGCGTGTCCTGCTGGCCCGCATGCTCGTCCGCGACGGCCACCTACTGCTGCTGGACGAGCCCCTGACCGGCGTGGACGCCACGACGCAGGAGCAACTGATGGCCCTGCTGCGCGCCCAGGCCGACAAGGGCCGCGCCGTGGTGATGGTCACCCACGACCTGGAACAGGCCCGGCGCTGGTGCGATCACCTGATCCTGATCAACAGGCGCGTGGTGGCCGACGGCACGCCCGAAGAGGTCTACACGACGCAGAACATCGAGGCCACCTTCAGTACGTCGTTTCTGGGACACACGCATGCCGAGGCTTAGGGGAGGGCCGGATTTGAACCTGCTGATTTTGCTGGCCTGCCCGGCAGCCTCCTCCTCACTAGGTGCGGCAGAAGGGAAGAAAACCCCTGGACGGATTGATGCACTTCCTCACTGACCCCCTGCAGTTTGATTTCTTCGTGCGTGCGCTGCTGGCGGTGGGGCTGGTCAGCGTGCTGTGCGCCCTGGTGGGCGCGTGGGTGGTGCTGCGCGGCCTGAGTTACATCGGCGACGCCATGAGCCACGCGGTGCTGCCGGGCATCGTGGGGGCCTTCCTGTCGGGCGGCAGCCTGCTGCTGGGGGCGCTGGTGGCCGCCGTGCTGACCGCGCTGGGTATCGGCGTGGTGGGGCAGCGCAGCGGTCTCAAGCAGGACAGCGCCATCGGCATCGTGTTCGTGGGCATGTTCGCGCTGGGCATCGTGATGCTCTCGCGGGTGCCCACCTTTACCTCGGACCTCAGCCACTTTCTGATCGGCAACCCGCTGGGCGTCACCGCCGCGGACCTGTGGGGAGCGCTGGCAGTGACGCTGGTGGTGGGCGCGGTGCTGGGCGCAGTCCAGAAGGAACTGCTGCTGGCTTCTTTCGATCCCACCGAGGCGCGGGCGGTGGGTCTGCCGGTCCGCAGGCTCGAAAGCCTGCTGCTGATCCTGATCGGGCTGGTGGTGGTGCTGACCGTGCAACTGGTGGGAACCACCCTGAGCGTCAGCCTGCTGATCACTTCCAGCGCCGCTGCCCGCCTGCTGGCCCGCAGCCTGCCGCGCATGATCGCGCTAGCCGCCGCATTGGGCATCCTGGGCGGCGTGGTCGGGCTGTACCTCAGCTATTACCTGGACACCGCCACAGGCGCGACTATTGTGCTGGTGAACACGGCCGTCTTCCTGCTGGTGCTGCTGTTCCGGCGCAGGGAATAAGGGCCTGTGCCAGGGGTTAGACCGTGAACCAGCCCGACTGCGCCGCAATCACGCGCCAGGGGTCATACGTCGCTTCGGCAGGCGTGCGCCCCGTGCGGGCCAGATAGTCCTGCACCACGCGGTAGCCCAGCGCGTACCCGGCGTGATCGGGAATGCCCAGACCGGAACTGCCCAGCCCCGGCGTCGCGCGTCCGCCAGCAAAGGCCGCCATCACCCCGTCGCCGAAGATGTAGCCGCGCACCACCCCGAAGTCCTGCTCATTGAGCGCGGCCTGATAGCGCGGCTGAAGGCTTCGCAATTCGTCCAGGCCCAGCGTCGTCGTCCACGGCCCCAGACTCCCTGGGCCATGCAGGGCCGCCGCAAAGGACTCGGCCAGCCCCTCGGCCACCAGATACGCGCCCAGCGACATGGGAAAGGTCCAGTCGGGCAGGCCGAAGCGGACGTTGTGATTGAATTCGTGCGCCGTGACGGCGGGCAATTTGCACAGGTTGTGCGGCCCTGGCCACACCGAAAGCGTGACCCAGCCAGGGGTGTTGCCCGCCCCGGTGTAGCCCGCCTCGCCCAGTCCATCCGGTGAGGCCAGAAGCACGGCGAGACGGACTTCGGGCAGGGTCAGGCCATGCTCGGTGGGGCGCAACTCGTCAATGGCCTGTTGCAAGGCGGCACGATTATCTTGCTGAACGTTCGCCCGCTCCAGCATGTCCAGCGCGGCCAGGCCCTGTTCGCGGCCCATGTCGGGCAGATACAGCCGCATGGTGTGGGCTGCCGCCAGCGCCGGATCATGGCCCGCGCCGCCGGGCAGGTAGCGCAGCATGTTCTCCCAGACAGGGCGCAGCGGTTCCATCACGCTCTGGCGGAAGAGGGAGAGTTGCTGGTCTTCCGGGCGCCTGAGCACCTCGCGCAGGGCGCCCAGGGTGTCGATTTCAGTGATGTGCATGTGCGTGACCTCCTGCCCCGCACCGTAAGACCTCACGCCGCGTCAGGGTCAAGTCCGCGCCGCTATGACATCTGGCCTAGTGTGGGCAGGCCGCGTTAAACTCGTGTCAACGCTTCCGGGCTGCCCGGCGTTCGGCCTTCCCCCACTCAAAGGATGTTTCCAGTTGCGCCCCAACCACCTGTAATCACGGTTTGAATCGTCCTCCCAGCAGGTCTGGGATGGCCTTCGCCCGCAGGGGGTTGTGTGTTGTTGCGTATGACAGAGGTCGCCCGTGTTTACGGCGACGAGATGGTTTTTGAAGGTGTGAATCTGGAGATCAGTGCTGACGAGCGTCTGGCGCTGATCGGGGAAAATGGCAGCGGCAAGAGCACGCTGCTGCGCGTGCTGGCCGGTCTGGACATGCCGGACGCGGGTGTGGTGACGCGGGCAGGGCGAGTGGCCCTGCTGGCCCAACACACCGAAATCGGGGCGGGCACGCTGCTGGACGCCGTGACTCCCCCCGAATTGCAGCGGGCACGGCGGGCGTTCGAGGTGGCCTCCGCTGGGCTGGAATACGCCGATGACGCTGCCGTGCACACCTTCGCGGAGGCCGAGGAGGCGTACCGGCTGGCCGGAGGCTACGACTTCGGGGCGCGGGCGGCGGGCGTACTGGGCGGCCTGGGGCTGGAGGCTGACCTGGACAGCACGCAACTTTCCGGCGGCCAGACCCGCCGCATGATGCTGGCGCGGCTGCTGCTCTCGCCCGCCGACGTGTACCTGCTGGACGAACCCACCAACCACCTGGATGCGGACGGCGCGGCGTGGCTGGAGGGCTGGATTCGTGACTCGGCAGCCGCTTTTGTGCTGGCGAGCCATGACCGTGCTTTTCTGGACGCGGTGGCGGGGCGCACGGCAGAACTGGAGCGCGGCACGCTGACTGTCTATCCGGGCGCTTACACGGTGGCAATGGAACTCAAGGCGACGCTGCGCGAGGCGCAGGAGCGTGATTACGCGGCCTTCAAGCGCAAGCGGGCGGCGCTGGAGGAAGAGCAGCGCCGTCAGGCCAGCAAGGGTGGGGTGGAGGAGAACCGGCGCCGTGCAAAAGACAATGACAAGTTCCGGTCCACCCACAAGGCAGAACGGGGGCAGCAGATTTTCTCGGCCAGGGCGAAAGCGATGCAGAAACAGATCGAGCGCCTGGACGCCGAGGCCACCGCCAAACCTTTTCAGGATCGCCGCGCCGTGCGCCTGGATTTACCTGCGGCCCCGCACGGTCCTTGCGAGGTGCTAAGCGTGCGGGAACTGGGCGTCTGTCGCGGGGGACAGGCCATTCTGCGCGGCGTTGATCTGGAGGTGCGCCGGGGAGACCGCATCGCCCTGACGGGGCCGAACGGCGGCGGCAAGAGCACGTTGCTGGGCGCATTGCTGGGGACACTGCCCCACCGGGGAGAGGTGCGGTGGGGACCAGGACTGACCCTCTACACGGCGGGGCAGCACGGCGAGGAACTGTCCGGGCTGGAGACGGTGGGGGACGCCCTGCTGGACGCCAACGCAGAACTCACCCCGCACCAGTTGTACGAGGTGGCGGCGGGGCTGGGCCTGCCGGGCGGACCATCCTTTCCTCTGGCCGGTCTGTCTGGCGGGCAGCGCACCCGCCTGAGCCTGGCCCGCCTGAGCGTCACGCGGGCGCAGGTGCTGGTGCTGGACGAACCGACAAATCACCTGGACATCCGCGCCATTGAGGCGTTGGAGGCGCTCCTGCTGGACTTTCCCGGCACCGTCCTCCTCGCCAGCCATGACCGCGCCCTGATCGGGCGGGTGGCGACGCGGGTGTGGACCGTGGACGGCGGCGAGGTCAGGGAGGACTAGGGGGCCGTGCCCGTTCCCGGCCTACTGGAAACGCACGGTCGCCAGCACCTTGCTGAACAAGGCGTTGGCCGCCGCGTAACGTTCGGGCGAGTCGGTCAGCTGGAACGAATACAGGTTGCGTGCGCCGTTGCCGTACCACACGCGAATCCGGAGCTGGCCCTGCGGATGGGTCACGCTGTATTCGCGCTCGGTGCCGCCCACACCGCCGTAACGGGCGGCCTTGCTGGACAGCTGCTTGATGGTCACGCCGCTGGATTTCAGGCCGGTCTCGAACTTGCTGAATTCGGTGTTCAGGTCCACCGCCGCGCCGTTCTTGGGCATGAACAGCAGCCGGATCAGTGTGGCGGGCGGGGCCTTGGCCGACACCAGACTGACGCCAGAAGTGCCGTCGGCAAAATCGGCCCCCAGCCAGCCCTGCGGCAGGCTGACCTTGAAGGGCAGTTTGGGGTCGCTGAAGGGCACCAGCGTCTGCGCGCCCGCCATGCCGAGGCTGGCGGCCCCCAGGGTCAGCGCGGCGGCGGTCAACAGGGAAGAAGCGTTCATACACGGACGGTAGCAATTCCCGGTGAGGACTCCCCCCGGCTTGCGATCAGGGGAGCGTCAGCGCGGGACCAGCCCTGGCCGGGGCCACAAGCGCAGGTTGGCCGGTCCCGCCACGTCGCGCAGGTCCACCGGGCCGTACACACGGCTGTCCAGGCTGGCCCCCAGGCGGCGGTTGTCGCCCAGCACCCAGACCTTGCCCGGCGGCACGGTCAGCGCGGGCTGGTCCCGCGAAAAACCGTCGCTGGCGTAACTCTCCGCCAGCGGTTTGCCGTTCAGGACGACGCGCCCCTCCTGAATAGCCACCGTGTCACCCTCCAGCGCCACAGCGCGCTTGACGTTGTAGGGGCGGTGGCGCACGCCCCAGACCGTTTCATAACTGTATGGGCTGTCTGCCGGAGCCTTGAAGATCAGCAGGTCGCCGCGGCGTGGATACGACGTGGGCAGATGGGCGGCCCGCAACCAGCGCGGGTATTTCAGCAACAGCAGCAGGTCCCCGGTGTGCAGGGTGTCATTCATGGAGTCGCCGTCCACGCGGGCCAGGGTGCCCACGAAGGTGGTCAGCAGGTACACCGGCAACAGCGCCCCCAGAATCCAGATTCGCCAGGCCTGTTTCCAGGGGCTGGTTGGAGGTCGGGGCACCGGATTCACGGCTGCCCAGGCTAGCAGAGTGGGCCGGGTTGGGAATCCCACCCCATCTCTAGCGGTTGAACGGGAGGCCGGGTCAGACAGCCTGCACATGGAATTCTGGGTGGGCACGCTGGCCACTCAACCGGGCGGCACCTTTACCGTCGCTTGAGAATTTAGAGGAGTTTTCCAAATTCGGCTTTACCCTGCGGGGCATGAGCACCTCCGAACAGCCCCAACTCAAGGTTGACAAGTACGAAGAAGGCAGTGGGGCTCCCGCCCAGACTGGAAAGATGGTCCGGGTCCACTACACCGGCATGCTGGAGAACGGCCAGAAATTCGATTCCAGCCGGGACCGGGGTGAACCCATCGAATTCCCGCTGGGCGTGGGTTACGTGATTCCGGGCTGGGACCAGGGAATCGCGCAACTCCGGGTGGGGGACAAGGCCAAACTGACTGTCCCAGCCTCGCTCGGGTACGGCGAGGCGGGCGTTCCCGGCGTGATTCCCGGCGGCGCCACGCTGATTTTCGATGTGGAACTGGTGGATGTGCGCTGAAAATTCGTCCTGAGCAGCTCGCCCAGAGCTCTGTCTGATCCCCCTTCTGCCCTCCTGCACGATCCGGGCCACCGGCACTGGCGTCTGCCTCTTTCGGCGGACGCAACCCCGGCCCGGTTGGGGGCGTAATGTGAATCATGACGAATCCTGACGATCAGCAGGCTCCGACGGGAAGCAACCCGGTGAGCGAGACCGGGCAGGGCGGGAGCAGACCGCAGGGCAATGCGCCCTCGTGGATGGATGATGTGCTGGGCAGCCCAAATCCGGGTGGCTCGGCCCGACCTCTCGGCCCCGACATGGGCAAGCGCGATCCTGGCACGCCCAACCTCAGCAAGGCCCCTGCCCAGGCACATGATCTCCGGATTCCTGAACCCGCGCGTCCCGCCCCGGCTGCTGTCCCCGAGGACTGGATCTCGCGGGTCACAGGGAACCCGCCCCCGTCTAGTGCACCGCAAAGTAATGGCTTCCAGACTCAGCCGCAGACCCCACCGCGCTCCAATGCGCCCGGGTTGGATGCCTGGGGCGAGCCTCAGCGCCCCATCCCGCAGCCTCCCATGGCCCAGGCCGACGAGCGCCCCGTCAGGCCATACGCTCCGGACGCCTCGCCGGCGGGCGACGTGGCCCAGAAACGCCTGATCGCCGGACTGCTGGCTATTTTCCTGGGCAGTCTGGGCATCCACAAGTTTTACCTGGGCCTGAACACCCAGGGCCTGATGATCCTGGGTGTCAACATCGGGGTCTGGGTGCTGGCCCTGCTGGTTGGCCTGCTCACGCTCGGACTCGGTCTGATCATCACCCTGCCGCTGGCCGGGCTGGTCAGCAGCGCGCTGGGCCTGCTGGGCCTGATCGAGGGCATCCTGTATCTGACCAAATCCGACACGGACTTTCAGCGCGATTATCTGGTGGGCAAGAAGCCCTGGCTGTAAGACAAGAGCAAACCGTCCAACGAAGGCAGGAAGCGGTTGGACGGTTTGCTCTGTAGATTTTTCAGCGGTGTTTTACAGCGCCCCGGCGATATCCGCCTTCAGGTCCTTGACGTCTTCCACGCCCACGCTCATGCGGATGGTCTGGGGGGTCACCCCGGCGGCAAGTCGGGCGGCTTCGGGAACGCGCCCGTGGGTGGTGGTCCAGGGGTGGACGACCAGAGTGCGAACGTCACCCAGATTGGGCGCGATCCGCAGCACGCGCAGACGTGACAGGAAGGCGGCGGGGTCTGGCACCTCGAAAGCCAGCACCGCGCCGGAGCCGTGCCGCAGGTAGCGCCCGGCCTGGTCATGGAAGGGGTGACCCTCCAGACCGGGATAGCTGACCTTGCCCACGCCGGGCTGGGTCTGCAGCCAGCGGGCCAGTTCCAGCGCACTCTCGCACTCGCGTGACAGGCGCAGCGCCAGCGTCTCCAGGCCCTGCGCGATCAGAAAGGCGCTGTGGGGAGCCAGGGTCATGCCCAGTTGACTGGCCCCCAGCCAGCGTTGCCGCCAAGCCAGGGCCGCGTCGCCACGCACTTTCAAGACGCTGTTCTCGCCGCCGTCGGTGTAGCTGGGGTTGCGGCTCAGGTCCTGCCGGGCCCCCACGGTGACGCTTCCACCCATCACGCTGCCGTGCCCCCCCGCCCACTTGGTCAGGGACTGCGACACGATGTCTGCCCCGTACTCCAGCGGGCGGCACAGGTAGCCCACGCCGCCGCAGGTGTTGTCGATGGCCAGCAGGGCCCCGTGCTCGTGCGCAATCCCGGCAAACGGGTCAAGATCGGCGATGTCCCCGGCGGGATTGCTGATCATCTCGGCCCAGACCAGACGGGTGTTGTCCTGCATGGCGGCCCGCACAGCGTCGGGGGTATTGTCCACCAGCGTCGCGGAAATGCCCATCAGCGGCAGGATGTTGTTCAGCATGCCGGTGGTGCCCCCGAACAGGCTGGACGCCGACACCACATGATCCCCGGCGCGGCACGCGCTCAGCAGGGCCGTGAGGGTGGCGGCCTGTCCGCTGGCGAGCGCCACCGTGCTCGCCCCGCCCTCCAGCGCGGTAATCCGGTCTTCCAGTGCGCGGACAGTCGGGTTTTGAAGGCGAGCGTAGCTGAGGCCGGTGTTGTTCTGAAACTCGTCCTGTGCCTGCGCCAGGGTGTCGAATTGAAAGGCGGCGGCGGCGTGGATGGGCAGGCCCACCGTCTGCCCCAACCCGCGCGGAATACTGGTGTGGACGGCAGCGGTCTGGTAGCTCCAGTCGGTGTCGGTCGGGTCAGTGGGAAAATCGCTCATATGCTCACGCTACGCGCCTCCGCCCGTGGCTGTGTTGGGCATGTCCGCACGACACCACGAGGAAGGATGGCCCTCACTATGGCACCCGTGCCGCGTCCCGAACAGGTTTCAGACCCTCTAGAGCCTGGAAGGTCCGTTTCCGGTGGACTGGGCTTTGAGCACGTCCCGGATCTCGGCCAGCAGTTTTTCCTCGTTGCTGGGTTCGACCACGGGTGGCTTCTTCTCGCGCTTGAGGCGTTCGGTCAGGTGATTTACCGGCACGATGACCAGAAAGTAGATGATGGCCGCCGTCAGGACAAAGCTGAGCAGCGCCGTGAGGAACGCGCCGTACTTGAAAATACTGCCGTTGATCGTGAAGGTCAGAGCCGTGAAATCCGGCACCCCACCAAAGATGCCGATGATCGGCAGGATCAGGCCGCTGGTAAAGGAGTCCACCACCCTGCTGAAGGCCGCGCCGATCAGGACACCGACCGCCAGATCAATGAGATTGCCGCGCAACAGAAACTTCTGGAATCCACTGAGCATCTGTGAAGTGTGCTTGATCTGACGATGAACCGCAATGGTTTTGCTGGTGCCCTCAGCAACCACGGCCCAGCCCACACCTGGGCTCAATCCATGATCTGGCCGTGGTCGTCCAGTGCTGGATAGGCTTCTCCCCGCTCGCGGTACGCCGGGGCCAGATCCGGGTAGCCCCACTCGAAGGCCAGCCGGGTCAGTTCGCTCGGCTCGAGCTGGGGTGTGTCGTACATCCCTGCCGCCAGCCGCTGCCGCTGCGCCTCGAACAAAATGGTGGCCGCTGCCACCGAGACGTTCAGGCTCTGCACCATGCCGAACATGGGAATGACGATGTTGGCGTCCGCTGCGTCCGCCGCCGCGTCGGCCACACCCCATTTTTCCGCGCCCAGCAGCACGCAGGTGGGGCGGGTGTAGTCTGCCTCGCGGTAGTCCACGCTGCGCTGCGAGAGGTGGGTGGCGAGCACCTGCACGCCCTGCCCCTGCAGGTCGCGCACGGCCTCCAACGTGTCCGCGTGCGTCTGCACCCGCACCCATTTATGCGCGCTGCCCGAGGTGGCCTCGAAGGTGTTGCCCTCAAAATCCAGAGGTTTGCCATTGCCCGGCGGCACGGCGTGGGCGGTGAGGACCCCCACCGCGTCGCAGGTGCGGATGATGGCCGAGAGATTGTGGGGCTTGTTGACCTGATCCATCAACACGGTCAGGGTGGGCTGGCGTTTGCTCAGCACCCGCAGAATTTTGGCGTAGCGCTCGGGGGTCATAACACCGCAGGGTAACGCAGCTCAGCCGGGATACGGCGCGGCCAGTGCTCCCATCAGCGGAGAGCGCACCAGGAGTTTCCGGGTACTCCAGCCATCGTCCCGGATGCCCCGCTCCAGATCGTGCAGCGCCGCGCCCAGCAGATGCGCCCACCACAGCGGGGTCAGCAGTGCGAGGTCTTCATCGTTCAGCGCACTGTGTTCGGCGTAACCGCGCACCACATCGTCATGGACCCCACGCCAGGCAAGGGCAAAATCCTCCATGGGATCAGCGGGACGGGTGAACTCGAAGTCCAGCAGGCCGGTCCAGACGTCCATCTGCACACGAAGATTCCAGGGCGTGAAGTCACCGTGGATGAGGGTTTGGGGGCGCGGACCGGGGCGAACTTCTGCCAGGGCGGTGCGGGCACGATGCAGATGCCATCGGCAGAGCCGCACGTTCGAGGGATGGGCGATCTCCTGGGCGTCCAGCAGTGCGTCGGCGACTGGATCGTTCAGAACGTCCAGGGCATCGCTCCAGCCCGGGCGCGGGGGTGGGCATGGTAAATCCCGCCAGCGGGCCTGCAGGTCAGCCAGCCAGCGCCCACGCCTGCGGGCGTCCTCACGGGGGGCAGGGTTGCCCGGCACAAAGTCATGCAGGGACCACAACGCGCCGTCCATTGCCTGAGGCCCGCGTCTAAGGAGGGGGAGATTCAGGTGTGTCCTGCTCACCAGATTCAAAACGTCCAGCTCGTACCTCACTTCGGCCTCAGGAGCATGCCAGCGGCGCAGAACGGCCCTCTCCTGTCTGTCCCGGACTTGCCAGTGGCGGTTCAGGCGACCTCCCAGTTCTCCCTGTAACCGGAGATTCCAGGCGTCAAGAAGTGCCAGGGGCGGGTTCATGCCCGTCTGAACAGGGCCGCCCCATCCTCCCGCTGGGTTTCCAGCAGTTCTCCGTGCCCGGCCAGATATTCGGCCAGCGCCGCCGTCTGGTCCAGCAGCAGGATGGCCTGAATGGACTTCAGGCGGGGATGCAGGGCGTGGGTCAGATCATGGAGGGTGATCGGCTCGGCGGCAGCCTCCAGCACGGCGCGTAACTTGTCATCGTAACGGTCCCGGAGTTGCTGGATCCGCGATCGCCAGTCGGTCATGGGGCCGTCGTGCCCGCCCAGGGCCACGGTTACGCCCTCCAGTTCCTCGATGCGATTCAGCGAGGCGAGGTAATGCTCCAGCCCCGCCCCCCGCTGAAACCGCCGGGGCATCAGAGGCGGCGAGTTGCGCGGCAGCAGATGATCGGCGCTCAGGAGCAGATCGTCCACGCGCAAGCAGACCTGCGAACCCTCATGGCCGGGGGTGTGGATCACGGTGAACACCCCGTCCAGCACGTCACCATCCCGCAAGGGCGTCTGCACCGTCACTGCCTCAGGCAGCATGGTATTTCGGGCGCGGCGGCGCAGACGTTCGGCATATTCCGCTTCGGTGCCAGCGCCCATCAGGCCCAGCCAACGAATATGGTCTTCCATGTCCGTCTGTCGCGCCACTGGATCACCCTGCGGCCGTTCAATGGTCCCGACCGCTCCCTCGTGCGCGGCGACGGGCGCAGGCGTCCGGGTTCGCACGAACGGCAGCCCCGCCACATGGTCCGGGTGGGGATGCGTGACCACCACGCGGCTCAGCGTGTCCCATGACACCGCCTCTGCGTGCTCATGGCGGATGGCCGTCAGTCCGGCCTCCAGCGCGGCGGTGCTGGCCTCGTGGCTGCCGCCAGTGTCCACCAGCGCGGTGTATTCGGGCGCCTCGGGCTCGCCCCGCACCACCACAAAGACGTTCGCGGCGAAGTGCGGAAAAGCCGGCACGTTCAGCGTGTAGACCCGCGTGCCACCGGAGGTGACATGGCGGGCAGCAATCGGCGGAGCATGGACTGGGGTGGAGATGGGCGCACTCATGGTCGCACCCTAGAGCAGTTGGCCCAGAGACAGCGTCATTTCCAGTCCGGTCACCGCGATCTGCGATCTATAAGCAATGTAGGCGCCGACCGGATACCGTTTGTTGAAGGATCTGATTCTTGCAGAGACCGAAATTCCCGAAGTAGAAAGTGGCTCCCCATTTTGGGATTCATGCCTGCCCTGATCGGACCGCACCAATTCGCCGACGGCCCCTGTGCTCACTGCAAATTCCGCGTTCCAACAATTCGCACAGGTTAAAGAGAGTATGGATGATTACTGAACAAGGCCATTAGGCAGAGCCTCAGGTGAGTATGCGATGCTTCCTTCACCAGCCGGACTACGTTCTGGTTGATCCATCCCCGGAGGACCACCTATGAAACGACTTGCTCAGTCCACACTGCTGTTCTCCCTGTTGCTTGTTGCGCCTGTCTCGGCTTTCGCCCAGACTGACACCACCACGGACACGACGACTACAAATACCACCACGGCTCCGGTCACCACAGATGATGACGGCTTCGACTGGGGCTGGCTGGGGCTGCTGGGCCTGGCAGGCCTGGCGGGTCTGAGGCGCAGAGATGACCGTGCTTACCCCACGAACACCACGGGAACCACGACGCGCTGATCGCGTCCCCGTCTGTAGCCCTTTTTGAAACCCTGCCCCGCTATTCCATGATTTGTTCATGGCAGGCGGAGCAGGGTTCATCATTGTGCTTGGGAGATGACGTAAAAGAGTCGCTCACTGTCGTGGATTAAGTGCAAAGAGCAAATGCCCTCTCTTTGTACCGGAGCTATATCAGTTTGTTTTCAGGGGCGAGCTGCCGGGCGGCAGCGCCAGCCACAAGTCCACCAGCCAGATACCACGCCACGGTTAGGAGGGGCGTCAATGGCGCCCTGGCTCCTGGCTGACGTCCCAATCCCATTGGCCGGGGCAGCGTCGCTGCTCCTAGACCAGCGGCCAGTCCTAGCCCCCCGCCGCGTCGCCATGCTCCCTGGCGTGCGCCCAGCCCCACCAGCCCGTAATACAGCGTGTTCGACAACAGATCAGCCAGCAGGGTCCAGCGGTACAGCGCCGCATCCTGCGGGGGATTGACGTGCAGGGCCCTCAGTGAACCAGCCAACGCACGCTCGCCGATGACCTCGATCCGGGGCGCGTGCGGCAGGATCCGCCGCACGCTCTCGTTCAGAATGGTGACCGTCACGGCCCCCGTCAGACCAACCAGACCAAAGCGAATCAGGGCAGCCCGACGGCGCTGGGCCTTCGTAGTCACAGAAGCGGACGGGACGGAAGGGTGATCTGGGGTCAAGAGGAACCTCCTGAACGGGGTGATTTGAGGCGAATGGTAAGTGAGCGGCGGAGCAGCCCTTCAGGTGTTGCAGTGCCCTTCAAGGTTCGGCGCGCAGACGGAACCCGTCTCAGCCACAGCGGAAGGGGATGGGAAGCGGACCACAGCAACACAGCCCTCGGACACGCGGCCCACCGGTAAGCTGTGGGGACAGGTGGCTGTAAGTCTGACGACAGGCCGCAAAACGGGCGGCAATAGCCGGACCGCTCCCCACCAGACCGCGTTCCCGAATCGTGCGGGCGATGGCCGCAGAGCAGGACTCGCCCCCGTAGAAGGCGGCGTGGGCACAGCGGAAGCCCTTGTGCGGGGACAGCCAGCGTTGATACAGCGCGATTCCGGTCAGGGCGGGGGCGTCAATGCTGAACATAGCCCCAGCCTAGTTGGACCAGGGAAGGCTTCGGTTGAGCGCAGGATGAAGAAGGGCGGGGTCATGGGCCTTGCCACCCGCCTGCGTCAACGAACCATGTCCGCTGGTGCAGGGGATTCTGAAGGAGCTGCCGGGCAATCTTCGCGCCGCTCCTGCCGCCACAACCCCACCTCCCCGCACATTCAGCAATAGAGATTTGTATTACACTTCTGGCATGACCCATATGCAGCTTGTGCAGGAGCAGAAAGGCGACGGCGTAACCTTCCGCATCCATGCGCTGACCCATGTGACGCGCTACTCGGTGGGGACAGACGGTGACCTGGCCGAGACGCGTCAGATGGACGGGCGTTTCACGGTGGAGGCCCAGCTACACGGTTCCGGTGTGCTGATCGAGCCAGGCGCTTTCCAGTACAGCCACGGCAACATCACGGCCAACGTGGAACAGCAGGCCAAGGGCGGCTTCCTGAGCCGGGCCATCGCCACGGCGGGCACCGGCGAGAGTGCCTTCGCCACCCGCTTCACCGGTCAGGGCAAGGTCTGGACCGAGCCCACGCACAAGCATTTCATTATCGCGGAATCCAGCGGGGCCAAGGGCGACGAGATGATTCTCGACGACAAGGCGTTCTACATGGCCCAGGACACCATGCAACTGGGCACGCACACCCACAACTCGATTGCCGGGGCACTGTCGGGCAACGGGCTGCGCCAGCCCAAGCTGTCCGGGCGGGGCATTTTCGTGGTGGAATCCCCGGTCCCGGTCTCGGAAGTGGAGGTAATCGAACTGAGCGGCAACGACAGCCTGATCGTGGACGGCGATCTGATGCTGATGTACAGCGCTTCGCTCAGGGTAGAACTGCGCCCACTGGTGCGCGGCCTGCGCAATGCCATGCGCAGCGGCGAGGGCTTGGTCTTCATGATCAGCGGTCAGGGCACCGTGTTCCTGACGCCCACGCACCGCAACGTCTCGGCGGCAACCCTGTAAGGACAGATCGAAATGAAAACGTGAAGGCGACTGTGCCGTCCGCCGGCCCGCCATGCTTTACGCTGCCCGTCATGCTGACGTTTGGGGAGGCCGCGCGGCGCGGCGCGGACAGGATGGGTGAGGAAGTGGTGCGGCTGGCGACGCAGGACGTGCGCGGCATGGTGGTGCCGCCGGAGTTCGAGGAAGCCTTCTACCACAGCGTCAACCTGCCCGAGCAGCTGGGCCGCCTGTTCACCCCGATCAATCCTGCCCGCATCGATGAGGACGCGCTGGAAGGCCTGACGGCGCGGGCCGAGGCATTGATCCGCACCAGCTTTCTGATGGACGACGCGGTGCAGATTTTCTACCGGGCGCTGCACAACGCTGGCCTGGACTGCGGCGCCGTGCATGTGCGGCGTCCGGGGCTGCTCTCCACCGAGGAGGCGCAGGTCACGCCTCCCGGCACGGCGGCGCTGCAGGCGGTCAAGCGGCTGTGGGCCAGAGACTGGGCCTTCGGGGCAGTTCTGACGCGGCTCGATGAGACCGGGGGCGTGGGTCTGGACGCCCGCCCCACCCTGATCCTGCCTGGATTGATGGGCACGCCGGACCCGGTGATGGCCGAGGCCCTGGGCGTCCAGAGTGCCTGGGTCAACGAGACTGGCCTCGTCGGTCTGCCCTGAGCGTCAAACCATGACTGTTCGGGCCGCCGCGCCCCATCCTCTGCTGTTCGCCGCGCTGGGCACGCTGGTCTTCCTGAATGTCTACGCGCCGCAGAGCCTGTTGCCTGTGCTGGCGCGGGAATACGGTGCGGGCGCGGCAGAGGTGGGGTTCGTGGTGGGCGCCACCACCCTGGCGATGGCGCTGGCCTCGCCGCTGGTGGGCGTGCTGGCCGACGCGGTGGGGCGCAGGCGTGTGGTGGTTTGGGCCTTTGCGCTGCTCACCATCCCGGCAGTGCTGGCGGTCTTTGCGCCCACCCTGGCCTCTCTGAACGCCGCGCGCTTCGCGCAGGGCCTGCTCATTCCCGGCGTGATGGTGGCCCTGAACGCCTACGTGGCCGAGGAAGTGCTGCCCGGCGGGCGCGCCCGCGCCCTGACCCTGTACGTGACGGGTACGGTGCTGGGCGGCTTTCTGGGCCGCTTTCTGGCCGGACTGGTGGCCGCGCCGTGGGGCTGGCACGCCGCGTTCTGGTTGCTGGCGCTGACGTCGCTGAGCGGGTTTGTGCTGGCCCGCGCCGGATTGCCCGCCGAACAGCACTTCACTCCGCAAAGGGACGTTCGCATAGTGCTGGCCGGGTTGAGCGCCCACCTGCGAAATCGGGCGCTGCTGGCGACCTGCGCGGTGGGCTTTCTGATTCTGTTCACTCTGGTGGGGCTGTTCAACACGCTGACGTTGCGGCTGGCGGCTGCGCCCTATGGACTGAACACCGCCCAGACCGGACTGATCTTCGCCGTGTATCTGCTGGGCGTGGTCATCACGCCGGTGGCCGGGCCGCTGCTGGCGTTGCGCGGTCCCCGCATCGCGCTGCTGACGGCCGTGGGGGCCAGCCTGACCGGGCTGCTGCTGACACTGGCCGCACCGTTGCCCCTGATCATCGTGGGGGTGGCGGCGGGGGCCTGCGGCGTCTTTCTGGCCCAGTCCGCTGCCCTGAATGCCGTGCAGCGCGAGGTCACGCGGGCGCGCAGCCTGGCGTCGGGGCTGTACCACGCGGCGTACTACGGTGGGGGTGCCGCTGCCAGCATCCTGGCCGGCCACGCCTACGAGGGCGGCGGCTGGCCCTCTGTGGTGCTGCTGGTGACCGGTAGCATGGCGCTGGCAGGGGTGGTGGGCTTGCTGGGCTGGCGGAAAACTGTTCTCCACTGAGCTAGCCTCAGCCCATGAGCCCACAACCCATGAATCTGGAGCAACTGTGCGTCCCCGGTGCCTACCCTGGCCTGCACCTGCAAGCGCATGACCTGACCGACAGCGGCAGCGGCATCCTGGAAATCGTGATCCGTTCCGAAAAGACGCTCAACAGCGTCAACGCTGAGGCCCACCGCGCACTCACCCAGGTCTGGCGCGATATCGACGCCGCCGCTGGCGTGCGCTGCGTGCTGATCCGGGGCGAGGGGCGCGGCTTTTCCTCGGGTGGGGATTTCACGCTGATCGAGGAGATGAGCAGCGACTTCACGGCCCTGGCCCGCGTGTGGCGCGAGGCCCGTGATCTGGTCTACAACGTCGTCAACTGCGGCAAGCCCATCGTGAGCGCCATCCACGGCCCCTGCGTGGGTGCGGGGCTGGCGGTGGCGCTGCTCTCGGACGTGAGCGTGGCGGCCAGAACGGCCCGCATTCTGGACGGCCATGTGCGGCTGGGGGTGGCGGCGGGCGATCACGCCGCGATCATCTGGCCGTTGCTGTGCGGCTTGAACAAGGCCAAGTACCACCTGCTGACCGGCGAACCCGTCTCTGGCGAGGAGGCTGAGCGAATTGGCTTGGTCAGCCTGTGTGTGCCGGATGACGAGCTTCTGGACCGCGCCTGGAAAGTGGCCCGCACCCTGGCGGCGGGCAGCCCCACAGCTGTCCGATGGACGAAATACGCCCTGAACAACTGGCTGCGGGCGATGGGGCCAACTTTCGACGCCAGCCTCGCGCTGGAATTCCTGGGCTTTACCGGCCCCGACGTGAAGGAAGGCCTGAGCAGCCTGCGCGAGAAGCGTGAGCCGAACTTCGCGGAGGACGCGCCCATTTGAAACCCTGGTGGGCATGGAGAAAAGTAGAGGATTCAGGTGGTCCGGCCACCTGGCTTCGAGCCTCCCTGCCTGTCTCCCCTCAAGGAACGCTGTACCCCGCTGATCCCCGCGCCGCGTTATTGTGAGTCGCAAAACCATTTTTCTGGAGGGATTTTCAATGGCGAATAAAGAACCCGTTCGTGTGGCGGTGACCGGCGCGGCTGGTCAGATCGGCTACAGCCTGCTGTTTCGCATCGCATCCGGCGACATGCTGGGCAAGGATCAGCCCGTCATCCTGCAACTGCTGGAAGTCACCCCGGCGCTCAAGGCGCTGCAGGGCGTCGTGATGGAACTGCGTGACTGCGCCTTCCCCCTGCTGGCCGACATCGTGACCAGCGACGATCCCAACGTGGCCTTCAAGGACGCTGAGTACGCCCTGCTGGTGGGCGCCATGCCGCGCAAGGCGGGCATGGAACGCGGCGATCTGCTGTCGGCCAACGGCGGCATCTTCAAGCCCCAGGGCGAGGCGCTGAACAAGGTTGCCAGCCGGGACGTGAAAGTGCTGGTGGTGGGCAACCCTGCCAACACCAACGCGCTGATCGCCCAGCAGAATGCGCCTGACCTCGATCCTAAGCAGTTCACGGCCATGGTGCGGCTGGATCACAACCGCGCTGTCTCGCAGCTGGCCGAGAAGACCGGGCAGCCCGTGACCGCCATCGAGAACCTGACCATCTGGGGCAACCACTCCAGCACCCAGTACCCGGACCTG
Source organism: Deinococcus humi (assembly GCF_014201875.1). NCBI lineage: Bacteria > Thermotogati > Deinococcota > Deinococci > Deinococcales > Deinococcaceae > Deinococcus > Deinococcus humi. Next base: position 69,146 of record NZ_JACHFL010000012.1, read on the forward strand.
AGCGCCGCCACGGTGGACGGCAAGCCCGCCCTGGATCTGGTGGACCGCGAGTGGTACGAGAGCCAGTACATCCCCACCGTCGCCAAGCGTGGCGCGGCCATCATCGAGGCGCGCGGGGCCAGCAGCGCCGCAAGTGCGGCCAGTGCAGCGATTGACCATATGCACGACTGGGCGCTGGGCACCCCCGACGGGCAGTGGGTCAGCATGGGGATTCCCAGCGACGGCAGCTACGGCGTCCCGGAAGGGCTGATCTACGGCTTTCCGGTCAAGTGCAGGAACGGCAAGTACGAGATCGTGCAGGGCCTGGACATTTCCGACTTCAGCCGGGGCAAGATGGACGCCACTGCGCAGGAATTACAGGAAGAGCGCGACGAAGTTCGCAAACTCGGCCTGGTCAAGTAAAACCAGAAGGAGTTGGAGGGCGAGGCCTGCGGGCCTTGTCCTCGTTTTTGTTCTGGCGTGACGGTCACTGCACGTTTCAGCACGGTGGGCGCAGGAGGCACATCCCATACCTGCCGCGAGATGAGGCGGGGAATCTCTAAAGACGAAATCATTGATTGGCCCACTGGGTCGGGGCGAGGGCCATAGGCACGGCGGGGAGGAAACGCCCTGGCTTCAGAAGGATGTAGACCTAGAAGTCATCACCCATCACCCGTGAAACCGATATCCGCTTAGATCAGTCACACGCAGCTCTGAGCCGTCACCTGAAAGCAGCGCCTTGCTGGCCAGCCAAGATATATGGCACTTTTCATCCCATAGACCGTGGGGAACAGGTGAGACTTCGTCCAATGGCCATGAGCGGCTTCATCACGCGTCGTTGAGCGTTTCTTGTCGGCCCGCAGACTTGGTGGCCTGAGGAACCTTGTCCCGAAGTGGCCTCGCCATAAATAACCCATGACAGACAGCGATGTGGGTGAGTGCCAATGAGTATGAATTCCGCAGGGGGTGGGCAGCGGGTGACCCCACCGGATCAGCGCAGCACCGGAGCCAGCATGGCGGGCGCAGAGCGCGGACTCGTTGGCGTGATGGGCGTTTTCCTGCTGACAGCAGGCGTGCGTTCCGGTTCCGCCGTCCAGAAACTGGTCTTCAGCGGACTGGGGGCGGGCCTGACCGCACTGGCCCTGTCCGGGCGCAGTCCGGTGGCGACGGCGCTGAAGATCCGGCAGAACGCCGACGGCGAAACGCTGGTGAGTGACGCTGTGACGATTGGGAAGGGCGCGGACGAACTGTACGCGATCTGGCGCAGGTTCGAGAATCTGCCCAGCTTGATGAAGCACCTTGAGCGCGTGGAAGTTCTGGACGAGCGGCGTTCGCGCTGGACGGTCAAGGCCCCGGCGGGGTACAGCGGCGGCGAGGTCAGCTGGGAGGCAGAAATGACCGCCGACGAGCCGGGGCGGCGCATCGCGTGGCAGTCGCTGCCGGACGCCCAGATCGAGAACAGCGGCGAGGTGCAGTTCCGGGCCGCTCCGGGGAACCGGGGCACCGAGGTTCTGGTGCGTCTGAAATATCGTCCCCCGGGCGGTACAACTGGAGTGGTAGTTGCCCGCGTGCTGGGGCAGGAGCCGTCCCAGCAGCTGCGCGACGACCTGATGCGCTTCAAGCGCGAGCAGGAACTGGGGGGCTATCACCCCACCACCGAAGGTCAAAGCAGCGGACGCGCGAGCAAGGGAGGTCAGGCATGAAGGCCATCGTCTGGCAGGGCACCAACCATGTGGGTGTGGAAACGGTCCCCGATCCCACGCTGTTGCTGCCCACCGACGCCATCGTGCGCATTACCTCCACTGCGATCTGCGGCTCGGACCTCCACCTGCTTGACGGCTACATCCCCAGTATGGAAAAGGGGGACATCCTGGGCCATGAGTTCATGGGCGAGGTGGTCGAGGTCGGTTCCGCCGTGAAAAAGGTGCGGGTGGGCGAGCGGGTGATCATGCCCTTTAACCTGGCCTGCGGAGTCTGCGATCCCTGCCAGCGTGGTCTGTTCAGCGCCTGCGACAATTCCAACCCCAATCACCGTATGGCCGAGGCACTGTACGGCGCCACCAGCGCCAGTGGGCTGTTCGGGTACTCTCACCTGTTCGGCGGCTACGCGGGCGGGCAGGCGCAATTTGTGCGGGTCCCATTCGCCGATGTGAGCTGCTTTGCCATCGAATCGGACCTGCGAGACGATCAGGTACTGTTCCTGACTGACATCTTCCCCACGGGTTACATGGCTGCCGAGAACTGCGCCATCGTGCCGGGCCGGGATGTGGTGGCGGTGTTCGGGGCCGGGCCGGTGGGCCAGTTCGCCGTGCGGAGCGCCCAGATGCTGGGGGCCGCCGAGGTGATCGTGATTGACCGCGTGCCTGAGCGGCTGCGGCTGGCCGAGGCGGCGGGCGCACGGACCATCAACTATGACGAAACCGACGTTCTGGTGGCCCTGCATGAGGCGACAGGCGGGCGTGGTCCCGATCACGTGATTGACGCGGTGGGGCTTGAAGCCCATGGTCATGGCCCTGGCGCATTGCTGGATACCGCCGAGCAGAAGATGCGGCTGAGCTTTGACCGGATCACAGCGCTACGCTGGGCTATCCTGAGCTGCGCCAAGGGCGGCACAGTCAGCATGCCAGGGGTCTACGGCGGTCTGGTGGACAAGATGCCGCTGGGAGCAGCCTTCAACAAGGGACTGACCTTCAAGATGGGGCAGACCCACACCCACCGCTACGTCCGCCCCCTGCTTCAGCGTATTCAGCAGGGCGAGATCGACCCCAGCTTCGTGATCACCCACCGCGCTGCGCTGTCGAAGGGACCAGAACTGTACAAGACCTTCCGTGAAAAGCACGACGGCTGCATCAAAGTGGTCCTGGACCCCTGGGCCTGACCGGCCGCCCAGTGAACCAATCCGCCCGTCGGGGAGCTGCCGAAAAGCTCCCGTGGCGGGCGATTTCGTTGCGCCGCTCTTTGTGCTGGAAGAATTGAGGCGTCCTTCACGCGGCGGTTCAGACAGGGGGGAAGTCTCCAGAATGGGATGATGCGAATTCCCAAACGTCTGCTTCTGGCCGCTGCTGTCACGGCCATCGCTACACGCCGTCAGTTCAAGTCACGGTACGACCTGACCGGTAAGAGCGTGCTGATCACGGGTGGTTCACGCGGCCTGGGGCTGGTGCTGGCCGCCGAGTTCCTGAAGCGTGGAGCGCGGGTCATGCTGATGGCCCGCGACGCGGCTGAACTGGAGCGTGCCGCTGACCAACTTGCGGCGGGCGGGCGGGTTCACACTGTCACTGGAGACGTGACCCGCGAGGAGGATCTGCACCGTGCGCTGGCCGAGGTGCAGCGGGTGTTCGGTGGTCTGGATGTCCTGGTCAACAATGCGGGTTTGATCCAGGGCGGGCCGCTGGACAACATGACCGAGGCCAACTTCCGCGAGATCATGGAGGTCAATACCTTTGCGCCGCTGCGCCTGACCCGTCTGGCTCTGCCTGAACTGCGCCGCAGCGGCGGGCGAGTCCTGCTGGTGTCGTCGGTGGGGGGTCAGGTGGCCATCCCACACCTGGCGCCCTACAGCGTCAGCAAATTCGCCCTGACCGGGCTGGGACAGGCGCTGCGCGCCGAACTCGCCCAGGACGGTGTGGGCGTCACCACGGTCTGTCCCACTGTGATGCGAACCGGCAGCCCCCGGCAGGCGACGGTCAAGGGCCAGTACCGCAAGGAATACGGCCTGTTTGCCACTGTAGACAACTTCCCGCTGATCTCGCTGGACACTGAGGTGGCGGCCAAGCGCATGGTGGACGCCCTGGTGCGTGGCGACGCCGAGGCTCCGATCGGCGGCGCCGCCCTGCTTCTGCGGCATGCTCAGGCGCTGGCCCCGCAACTCACCGCCGATCTTCTGGCGCTGTCAACCCGCCTGTTGCCCACCGCCACTGCCAATGACCAGGGGCTGCCGGGCCGTGAGGCCGAGTCGTTCCTCACCCGTCACAACCCCATCAAGAGCGAGGCCGAAGAGGACTTCAACCAGTTGGGCGGCGGGGCCAGCGAGCGGACGTAGGGTGAGCTCTTTGTAGGCTCTGGTTTCGCCGCAGCCCTGAGGCGCTACAGCCCGGTGTAACGTGCGCGTGGCCGGATAAGACTGCCGCTCAGCACCGTTTCGATGGCGTGGGCCATCCAGCCCACCCCGCGGGCCAGGGCAAACAGCGTCAGCGCGTCGTCCGGACCGCGCCCCAGCGTGTGTGTCAGTGCGGCCAGCGCGAGGTCGATGTTGGTGTGTTCGCCCGTCTCGGCCAGCGCCACCGCCTGCAGCCCACGGACCGCCTGAACCGCAGGCGATTTGGGCTGCGCGGCTTGCAGGGCCCCCAGCAGTGCATGGGCGCGGGGATCACCGTCCGGGTACAGGTGGTGATCGAAGCCGGGGAGAAAGGCGTGGCGCTGGGTGGCTGTTCTCAGGGCGGTGCGGGCGTCGGTGGACAGGCTGTGGGCCAGGACCTCGTGCGCCGCGAACGCTGCCCGCCCATGCCGTGGTCCCTGCAGGGCGCACAGCGCGGCCAGGGCGGCGTGCGGCAGCCCCGCGCCGCTGCTGGCGGTCACGCGGGCCGCGAAAGTGCTGACATTCAACTCGTGATCGGCCAGCAACACCAGGGCGCGGCGCAGGAGATCGGCTTCGCCGGACACGCCCCAGGCCCGCGCCAGCCGGATGTGCAGCGGCAGGTCGGGGGCCTGGGGCCGACGTTCCTGGCGTTCCAACGTGGCGTACAGCAGGCTCAGCACGCGGGCAGCGCGGGCGGGAAGTTGCTCCGGGCGGCTGTCCTGCGCACCGATGTCCTGCGCCCCAGCATGGGCCAGCGCGTGGGCGAACGCCTCCGCACTGGTGACCGCCGAGGTGGCGCCCCCGCGCGGAAAGGTGGCCCCCAGATTCATGCGGGCGCGCAGGGGCAACGTGGTCCAGCCGCCCGCATCTCCGGTCCACAGCAGCGCGGCCACCTCCTCCACCGTCGCGCTGTTGGCCAGGGCCACGGCGTCACGGCCCCGGTAACTCAATGTGCCGCCCGCGATCCGGGTCAGGGCACTGTCCAGCACGGGCATGCCCCATTCCAGCGCCCCGGCTGCCGCACCCTGCGCGGCCCCCGCCGGATCGCGCTTTAACTCCTGCCGGGCCACCAGGGCGCGCACGTCCTCGGCGTGATACAGGCGCTGACGGCTGCCACCCGGTCCCGCCTCACTGCGGATCAGGCCGCGCGACACGTAGGCGTACAGCGTGGCGGGCTTGACGCCCAGCAAGGCGGTGGCCTCCGCCGCGTGCAGAAGACTTTCGGGCATACCTCAACCTAACATTGATTGAAGAATCAAGATTGACGATAGATCCATGCGGGTCTAGCGTGAAGCCATGCCTTCCTCCATTGTCGATGTGCCAGAGGCCAACCTCTTTCCAGATGCTTTTCCGGCGGACCAGTGGCCGCGCATGCTGTGGGAGGACGGAAGGCGCCCCGCCACCCTGCCCGCACAGGCGTGGACGACCGAGACCACCCACCGCGACGGCCAGCAGGGTGGCCTGCCACTGACCGAGGCCGACGGACTGGCGATCTATGACCTGATGGGCGCCTTTACTGGCGGGTCCGGTGCACTGAGACAGGCCGAGTTCTTCGTGTACCGTCCAGCAGACCGCGCCATGCTTGAGGGCGCCCTGGAACGCTGGCGCGGCGGACATCCGGTAGAGCCCACCACCTGGATTCGCGCCACCCGCAAGGACGCTGACCTGGTGGCCGGACTGGGTGTGCGGGAGACCGGGATGCTCGCCAGCGCCAGCGACTACCACACCTTCTACAAGTTCAGACCGGGCGGGCGCGTCCAGGCCGCCCGCACCTATTTAGATGCGGTGCAGGCCGTACTGGACGCAGGTCTGCGCCCCCGCCTGCATCTGGAGGACGCCACCCGCGCGCCGCGCGAATTCATCCTGCCGTTCGTGACGGCGGTGCAGGAGCTGGCCCGGGACTACGGGGCAGGGCAGGCCCCCAGGTTCCGGATCTGCGACACGATGGGGCTGGGGCTGCCGCTGGAAGGGGTGGCGTGGCCACGCAGCGTTCCCGGCATGGTGCGCGAGCTGCGGGTGGCCGGGGTGGAAAGCGAGCTGCTGGAATTCCACCCGCACAACGACACGCATCTGGTGGTGGCGAACTGTCTGGCCGCCGTGCTGGCGGGTTGCGCGGCCATCAACGGCACGCTGCTGGGCAAGGGCGAGCGCACCGGCAACGCGCCGCTGGAGGGGGTACTGCTGCATCTGGTGGGCCTGGGCCTGGCTGAAGCGCCTGACTTCACGGCCCTGAACCGACTGGACGACCTGTATGCAGGCCTGGGCCAGGGCGTGCCCGCCAAGTACCCGCTGTACGGCAAGGATGCCCACCGCACCCGGGCGGGCATTCATGCCGACGGACTCAACAAGTTCTGGCCGATGTACGCGCCCTTCAACGTGCCCGCCCTGCTGGGGCGTCCGCTGGAGCTGAGTCTGACGGCAGACAGCGGTCTGGCAGGGCTGATCTTCCTGATCAAGCAGCACACCGGCCACGAGCTGTCCAAGGAGGACGCGGGACTGCACAACCTGCAGGCCCGTCTGGCCGCCGAATTCGGTGCCGGGCGGCAGACGGCGGTGGAGTGGGAGGAGATTGCCGACGCGGCTGCCACGGTGGTGGCGAATGGTCAGGGAGTGGCCGCGCAGCGCTGAATGGAGGGGACCTTATGACCGCCCCGCGATCAGCCCTGCCCCCACCAGCGCCAGCACCACGCCCACCCACTGCGTGGCCTTCAGTCCCTCGCGCAGCACCGTGACGGCCAGCAGGGTGGTAAAGGCGGGATACAGGCTGGACAGCAGCGAACCCACCGCCAGCCCGCCGCCCTGCACGGCCAGCAGGTAGAACAGATTGCCCAGCGTGTCCCCCGGTGCGGAGGCCAGGATCAGCGGGAGATTGTTGGGACGCAGGCCCACCAGCCGCGCGGCCAGCGCCAGGGCGATCACCGAGCTGCTCAGGCGCGCGGCCCCCAGGGTCCAGAACACCCCTGGCGACGCTGCCTGCCCCAGCATGGCAAAGAAGAAGCCGAAGCCCAGGCCCGCTGCCAGACCGATCAGCACGCCGTTGTCCTGCCACCGCCCGTTGCTGCCGCCCTCACCCGGGCTGTAGCTCAGCAGGCCGGTGCCCAGCAGCACCCCCAGCGCGCCCAGCCAGCCCAGCAGACCCAGCACCTCGCCGCCCAGCACGCCGATGACCACAGGGACCAGCGCCGACAGCGCGCCTGCACCCACCGACACTGCGCCCATCGGCCCCAGCGCCAGCGCGCGGTAGAAGGCCAGCACGGCGAACAGACCCACCGCGCCCGCCGCGACGCCCCACAGCAGATCGCTCACGGGCGGCAGCGTCTGGCCCATCACCACGGCCAGCAGCAGCATGACCACCGCGCTGATCGGGTGGGTCAGCGCCACCACCCGCAGCGGCGAATCGCGGCGACTCGCCAGCCCCGCCAGAAAATCGCCGACGCCGTAGGTCAGCGCCGACAGCAGCCCGCTCAGGGCCGGGTTCAAGGAAAGAGCCTCACCGCAGGAGTGTACAGGGGCTGTCCCGCGAGGGGCGGCCAGTGGTCCCCGTCCTCTGGACAAAAAAAGCGAGACCGGGAGGGTTTCCCGGTCTCGTCTTCGCGGCGTACTCAGGGCTGGCAGGCAGGGTTGATCTGTCCGCCGCCCCTAGCGGTCTTACTCGTCGTCGCGGCGGTTGTTGCTCCAGCCCCGGTCCGCGCGGGCGCGCGGGCGGAAGCCGCCGTCGGTGCCCCCCTCGCTGCCTTCGCGGGGTGCGGGCGCGGCGTCACGGGGACGGTCATCACGCGGACGGAAGGTCGGACGGTCTTCACGGGGACGGAAGCCGCCACCCTGCGAGCCGCCACGGTCATCGCGGCCCTGGTAACCACCACGGTCATTGCCGCCACGGTAGCCGCCACCCTGTCCGCCACGGTCTTCACGGGGACGGAAACCGCCACCCTGCGAGCCGCCACGGTCATCGCGGCCCTGATAACCACCACGGTCATTGCCGCCACGGTAGCCGCCACCCTGTCCGCCACGGTCTTCACGGGGACGGAAGCCGCCACCCTGCGAGCCGCCACGGTCATCGCGGCCCTGGTAACCACCACGGTCACTGCCGCCACGGTAGCCTCCGCCCTGTCCACCACGGTCCCCGCCGCCGTAGCCGCCCTGTCCGCCACGGTCTTCGCGGGGACGGAAGCCGCCACCCTGCGGGCTGGGACGGTCACCCATGGGCCGCTCGCCACTCGTGCGCTCGCCGCTGCGGAAGCTGCCCTGACCCTGGCCCTCACGCAGTTCGCGCATCTCACGGCGCAGGCCACGGATTTCCTTGCTCTGGGCCTCGAGCATTTCCTTCATCTCGCCCAGCAGTTCCAGCAGATCGTCGGCGTCGATGTACTCGTCTTCCTCGCTGTCCTCACCGTCTTCGGCGGTGTCCTCGCCCTGGGCGTGCATGGCGCCGTCTTCCTCGCCCTCGTTCTGGGCTTCCTGGGCGTCCAGCACCAGGTCCTCGTCGGGCTCACCCTGGAGCTGGGGCAGAATCTCGCGCACCTCGGCGGGCATCTGGTCGTCGGCGGTCTGGCCCTGGCGCGTCTCGTTGTTGTCGGTCATGGTAGTTCTCCTTTTGGCGCGGCTGGTGGTGCCTGCGCTGTTTCCCTGCCGCTTGTCGTTCACGACCCTGGCGGCGAATTCCGGACGGTTTCGGCCTGTCTTGTCGGCCAGTGGCACACATGCTGCGTGCCGAGCGCGGGCGCACCCCCGAGTGTATCACTGCCGGGCAAGGAAAGGACGTCTGGCACTCGCGCTGCCGTCCGGGTACGCTGAGCCATGACCCAACCCGCACAGGATCAGCAGCCCCAGCACTGGCTGGAGGGCATTCTCGACGTTCTGGCCGAGGCCGTGGAGGGCGGCACCCCCGGGCAGGGCACGGCCTTTCTGGACGGCACAGCGGCGGACGGCAGCGGCAACAATGGCCTGCTCGCCACACTGGACCGCCTGAGCGCCGAGCAGGCCAGCCAGGACATTCGCGGCACCTCCATCGCCGGGCACACCCGCCACAGCGCTTTCCATATGGAAGTGATGGTGCGCTGGGAGCGCGACGGGGACCGGGGGCCGTTCGACTGGAAGGGAAGCTTTCACCCGGCTTTGGTCGGCGACGAGGAGTGGGACGAATTGCGCGTCCGCTTGCGCGCGGCCTACGACGCCCTGCGCGCCTTTGCCCGGACCCAGCAGGATGCGGAGGCCACCGGGGACGTGGCCGGCGGCCTGGCCGGCGCAGTGGCGCACGTCGCCTATCACCTGGGGGCCATCCGGCAGATGCACAAAGAGCTGGCGTGAACCTGGCCCCGGCCGAACAGCATCCGGGGCCGCTGCGGGTCATCATTGGCGCGGGCGAGCAGCGCTGGGACGGCTGGATTCCCACCCAGCAGGAGCAACTCGATCTCCTGGACCGGACAAGCTGGGCCGCGTGGTTCGGCGGCCGCCGGGCTGACGCCCTGCTGTGCGAACACGTCTGGGAACACCTGAGCGAGGCAGAGGGCCGTGCCGCCGCCAGGGTGTGCTTCGAGTTCCTTAAGCCGGGCGGTGTGTTGCGGGTGGCTGTACCGGACGCCCACTTTCCAGAGGCCGAATACCAGCGCACGGTGCAGGTTGGTGGGCCGGGGCCAGCCGATCACCCTGCCGCCGATCACAGGATCGTGTACGACGCGCCGTTGCTGGCCGACGTGTTCACCGGGGCCGGATTCAGCGTGGAGTTGCTGGAATACTGCGACGCCCAGGGCCAGTTTCATTTTAAGGACTGGGACATGGACGCCGGGCCGATCTACCGCTCCCTGCGGATGGACCATCGTAATGTGGGCGGGCGGTTGGGCTTCGTATCCATCGTGCTGGACGCCATTAAGCCTGCCGGGGAGTAAGCGGGAACGCTGCCGCTCCCTCCTTACCTTCTCTCACGGCCCTCCACCTGCCAGTTCGTCCTGAGGGTCTCGTCCAGCACGCGCACACGGCCCCTGCCGCTGGCACTGCCCTCAGCCACGGCGAAGGTGCCGTCGGGCAGGGCGACAACGTCCATCGGGTGGGCCAGCGGCATGGGGTGAAGCTCGCCGCTGACCAGATCGATGCGGGTCAGTTGCCCGGCGCGGTCCGTGACCAGTGCCACACTGCCATTGACCCCCAGCTTGTCAGGGTGACCGGGCAGGGGCCAGCTGCGTATGACCTCGCCGCCTGCGTTCAGGCGCAGCAACCGCCCTCCGGCGTCCAGTGCCAGCACGGTGCCGCCTGCCTCTGCGGCCAGGTCCACAGGGACGCCGCCTACGTTCACCCGCTTCCGGACATTTAGGGTTTCGGGGTCCAGCAGGCAGATCTCGCCGGTCAGGTGGTGGGTGACGAACAACCGTCCGCCCGAGAACAACACGCCGTCCATCACGTCGGCCAGCGGCATGCCGTCCTCGCGGGCCACCGTGATCTGCGCCCCGCCCAGTGCGCCGTCCAATCGTCCCACCGCGCCGCGCACGGTCTTGAAATACACCCGCCCGCCGTCCGGTCCGCTGGAAGCGCTCAGCCCGGCGACGCCGCCTGGCACCGGGTAGGACCGCGCCACCTTCAGGGGGTTGGTTTGCACTTCCAGTACACGGTTGTTGGCGGCGTCGGCCAGGTACACGCTGTCCCCCAGCCGCACACCCTGCGTGAACCATGCGGGCTGCCGCCCATCCGAACGCAGGCTGGCGGTGACCTGATCGCCGCGCAGCAGATTCAGGGTGCCGCCCCCATCGTTGCTGGCCACCAGCAGCCCGTCCGCCGCCGCCACCACCACGGCCGGGTCAGGCAATGTCGCCGCCGTCCCGCGCGAGGGCGTCAGCAGCGCGCCGAAGGCGAGTAAGCCCGACACCGCCGCCGCGCCCAGCATCAGCGGCCACCAGCGGCGGGAAGGATGGGGACGCGCCCCGACGGGGGTTGCGGTCTGAGTCTGGCGCGCCGCCCCCATCATCGCCGTCTTCAGGTGGGCCGGCGGTTCACGCGGCGGGACGTCCTCAAGCAGCGCCGCCTCCAGTTCGCGTAGCAGCGTCAGGTGGGCGCGGCACTCGGGACAGTCCCGCAGGTGAGCGCGCAGTTCGGGAGTCAGTGCCTGGCCCAGGCCGACGCGCTCCTCCAACTGCTGCTGCACCGCCGCGCAGTGCTGGCCGTTTCCGTTCATTCCAGCCACGCTTCCACCTCCTTGCCCAGACCGGCTTTGTCCAGCACGGCGCGCAAATGCTTCAGGGCGTAATTCAGGCGGCTCTTGACCGTGCCCACCGGGACATGCATCGCGCCTGAGATCTCCTCGCGGGACTCGCCCGCCAGGTAAGCGCGCTCCACCGTCTCGCGGTGCGCTGCCGAGAGCTGCGAGAGCGCGGCGCCAATCCACTCGCGGCGCTGGGCGTCCTCGCTGCGACCCACAGCCCCTGGCCCACCGTCCGGCAGCGGCAACTCCTGACCTTCTTCGGTGAACAGCGGCAGGGTGGCGCGGGCGGCACGGAGGCTGTCCAGCGCCCGCGAACGCGCCATGACCAGCAGAAAGGTCCTGAGGCCCGCCCGCGCCGGATCATAGGTCTCGGGACGCTCCCACAGCCTCAGGAACACGTCCTGCAAGACCTCCTGGGCCGCCGCGTCGCCCAGCAGGCGGTGCAGCACGCCAAAAACAGCCCCTGAATGCTGGTCATACACCTCAGAGAGGGCCGACTCGTCACGCTGTCGCAGGCGCAGGGCCAGCGTCCTGTCGCTGTCCAGGGCCGTCTCCTCCGGACTCGGCTCCGTCTGTGTCCCGCCCTGCTCCGCTTCAGCGGCCAGGAGCCGGGAGCGCGGGGAAGAGCGGAAATCAGGCACGGCCAGCCACGTCATACCCAGCATACGGGGCGTCGGGGACAACGGTTCGATCTGGCGGCGGCATCCGTCCCCCCCGGACCGCGCTACGCTGGCTCCCGTTATGACCACACCGCCCCCCACCCCGCAGGAATTCCCGACCTACCGCGTTCAGGAGTTCCTGCCCTCATTTCTGCTGGGCTGGGGCCTGGGGACGCTCATTACCTTCGCGGTGCGCGCCGCCGCCGACGCGCTGCTGACCACCCCCTGCGAGGGCCGCACGCTGCTGGCGCTGATCGTGCCCCTGCTGCTGGGGCCGGGTGGGCTGGCGTTCACGGCCGTTAACTGGCGCCGGGCAGGGCGGGCGGCCCTGGGGCTGGGGCTGGTGCTGGCCTCCCTGCTGCCTGCGCTGTATGTGGGCGCGCGCGACATCGCTGGACTGCGCGGCAGTGGCTGCGCAGGCGGCTACGTCGTGATTGCTCCGGCGGGCCAGGAATCCATCTCCAGCCTAATCCTGCGGGTGGGCGAATCCCGTGAGCTGACCGGGCGCATCGGTGGCTTTTCCGCGCGGGATTACCCGGGTGAATTCAAACTGAACGGTCAGGGCAATGCTGCGGGCATCGTCGTGACCCTGCCGAAGACCGCCGTCAGGGCCGGCGAGGAGTTTCCGCTGACGGTCACGGTCCAGCCCGGCACCGGCATCAACACCTATACCGTGGGCATCCAGGGCACCAGCGTCAGAAACGGTCAGACCGTCAGCGCGGACGGCACCCTGGAAGTCAATGTCCGCCCCGCTGAAGTGAAGCAAAGCCAGCCGTAAGGGAGGGGGCAGGGGGGAGCACTGGCCCGTCCCGCCCCCCGCACCTCCCGGGGTGTTACGGTAAGCCGCGTGAACGTGACCGAGGTCTCCAGCATTGCCCTGCAAACATTTTTAACGATGCTGGTGGTCATGGACCCGATTGGCCTCGCGCCGATCTTTATCGGCCTGGCGGGCAACCGGCCCAGTTTCGAGCGGCGCAGGGTGGCCCTGAAAGCCGCGGTGGTGGCCGGCGGCATCATCCTGGTGTTCGGGCTGGTGGGCCGCGCGCTGCTGGAACATCTGGGCATCAGCCTGAGCGCCTTCCGGGTGGCGGGCGGGGTGCTGCTCTTTCTGATTGCGCTGGACATGGTGTTCGCCCGGCCCAGCGGCAGCAAGGAGACCGCCGAAGAGGAGCAGGAGGCCCAGGAGCGGCAGGACATCAGCGTGTTTCCGCTGGCGATTCCGCTGATTGCCGGTCCCGGCACGCTGGCCTCGATCATGATTCAGGCCAACACCGCGCACGGCAACGTGCTGCTCCTGTCGGTGGTGTTTCTGGTGACGGCCGCCGTGCTGTTGCTGTGCTACCTGGCGCTGCGCCTGAGCGGTCAGATCGCCCGCGTGATCGGGGTGACCGGCGTGCATGTGGTGACCCGTGTCCTGGGCGTCCTGCTGGGCGCGCTGGCCGTGCAGTACGTTGCCGACGGCGTGCTGGAGCTGCTGCGCGGTGGGCTGAAAACGGGCTGAGCCGCAGAGAAGGGCAAAGGACAGCTATTTCCAGTGCGGCTTCTGTCGTTTCCTGCGTCCCATACCTCACCGCCACCTGAGTCATTGCGCCTACGCGCGCAACCCCGGCGCTAGGCACCCTGGCCAACATTCTTATGAATATCAGGCCATAGAATGCGGGGCATGACAGTCAAGGGTAGGGTGGAAGAACTCGGGCGACCATCTCACGGCACCGCTGCGTCTGACGGCGTGGCCACCGCGCGCGTGGTGCCAGACCTGAACGCGCCGCGCGTGCTGGTGCTCAATGCATCGTATGAGCCCCTGCATGTCACCAGCACCAAGCGGGCCATCACGCTGCTGCAATACGGCGTGGCCGAGGTGCTTGAGGACAGCGGCGACGTGATCCGTTCGCCCAGCACCACCCTGAGCGTGCCCAGCGTGATCCGCCTGCGCCGTTACGTGCGCCGCCCGCGCGTACACCCCGTGCCCTTCAACCGCCGCAATGTGCTGCGCCGCGACACCTTCACCTGTCAGTACTGCGGCGCGTCCGAGGAACTGACCCTGGACCACGTGATGCCCCGTTCACGCGGCGGGCGGCACAACTGGGACAACGTGGTCACCGCCTGCCGCGCCTGCAACCAGCGCAAGGGGGACCGAACCCCCGACGAGGCGGCCATGCCCCTGCGGACGCATCCCCACGCCCCCACCTTCGGCGTCTACGCCCATGGGCAATTTGCTCACTGGCAGCCGGAGTGGGCCAACTACATCCGCTGAGGCGCGCGCTGAACGCAAAGGCTTCTTGAGGGGAAAACCCAAGCCGCCCGCAGACTTGTGGGCGGCGCCCGTTTACTAGACTGTGGCCCATGAACCGCGAACAGGCTTACGCGCTGATGCTGGAACACACCCCCTCCGTGTCGCTGCAACGGCACATGCTGAACGTGGAGGCCGCCATGCGCTGGTACGCCCGTCACTGGCAGGAGGACGAACAGACCTACGCCGTGACCGGTCTGCTGCACGACTTCGACTATGAGCTGCACCCTGAGGCGCATCCGACCTGGGGCGTGGACTACCTGCGCGCCAACACCGACACGGCGCCCGAGGTGCTGGACGCGATCATGGGCCACGCGGCCTACACGGGCACGCCGCGCACCACCCGGCTGGCCCAGACCCTGTTCGCGGTGGACGAGCTGACCGGGCTGGTGCAGGCCGCCGCCCTGGTTCGCCCAGACGGCGACGTGCGGCAGGTGGAACTCAAGAGCCTGAAAAAGAGATTCAAGAACCGGGCCTTCGCGGCGGGCGTCAACCGTGAGGAGGTCGAGCAGGGCGCGCGGGAACTGGGCGTGGACCTGGACGAGCACATGGAGAATGTGCTGACGGCGATGCGCGAGATGGTGCCCGCACCGGTGTAAGGGGCGCAGAAAAAAGTCCCCTGCAGGCGGAAGAGGACGTGGAGGACTTCTGGCTCACCTACATGCGCGGCGGAAAGCGCACGAAGGTGAGCCAGAAGTCCTCGAAGGCGCGGATGGCGTGCAGAAAGTTCTCGAAGCCGACCGGCTTGACCATGTAGCCACTGGCGTGGCGCTCGTAGGAATTGCGCACGTCCTCGTCGGCCTGGCTGGTGGTCAGCATCAGGACCGGAATGCTGCCCAGCCCGCTGTCGGTCTTGATCTCGCGCAGCACCTCCAGCCCATTCTTGCGCGGCATGTTGATGTCCAGCAGGATCAGGTCCGGGCGTGGGGCGTTGGCGTACTCGCCCTCGCCGCGCAGAAAACGCAGGGCTTCGACGCCGTCGCGGGCCACATGCAGCCGGTTGGGCACGCGGGCTTCCTCGAAGGCTTCCAAGGTCAGCAGGATGTCGGGTTCGCTGTCCTCGACAAGAAGGATCTCGACCTGGCGCGTTTTGGGCTGGGGCAGTGGGGTGTCAGGCATGGTGGGGTTCTGGGGGTCCGGAATGGGGCGGGGGTGACTGTTCGGGGGCGGCGGGAAGGGTGAAGTGAAAGGTGCTGCCGTGGTCCGGAGCGGGCAGCGGCGTGGATTCCAGCCACAGCGTCCCCCCGTGATGCTCGACAATCTTACGACAGATGGCCAGCCCCATTCCGTTTCCCGCGTAATCCTCGCGGCGGTGCAAGCGCTGGAAGATATCGAAGACGCGTTCCTGGTACTCCGGTGCGACGCCGATGCCGTTGTCCTGCACGGTCACGTGGATCATCTCGCCCTCGCGGCGTGACTCGACCCGCACGCGCGCGGGCTGTCCGGGCGTGGTGAACTTCAGCGCATTGCCGATCAGGTTAGTCAGCAGCGGCGCGATCAGCGGGGCGTGGGCCAGGACCGTGTGGGGGGTGTCCCAGTCCAAGATGGCCCGGCCCTCCGGGGTCCCGTCCCCCTCCAGGGTGGCGGACACGCTGTGGGCGGTGGCCCGCATGGCGGTGTCCAGCGCCAGCAGCGTGGGCGCGCTCTCGCCCCGGCCCACCCGCGAGAATTCCAGCAGGTCATGAATCAGCCCGCGCATCCGTTTAACCGCGTCCTGCATGAAGCCCAGGTAGAGCGTGGCACGCTCGTCGAGTTGGCCCTCGTAGCGCCGTCCCAGCAGCTCGGCGTAGCTGCCCAGCGTCCGCAGCGGCTCCTGCAGGTCATGGCTGGCGATGTACGCGAACTGTTCCAGATCGGTGTTGCTGCGCTCCAGATCCGCGATGGCGTCTTGCAGCTGGGCCTGGGCACGCAGGCGCTCGGTGATGTCTCGCACCATCAGCACGGCGCCCGTCACCTGCCCCGTGTTGGACCGCATCGGTGTGACCACGCTGGACACCGGGACCGGGTGGCCCTGGGCGTGCCACAGCACGTCGTGTTCCAGGCGGCGGGTCTCGCCGTCCTGCAGGGTCTGGTGGATGGGACACTCGGTCACCGGGTAGTGCGTTCCGTCGGGATGGCTGTGGTGAATCAGGCTGTGCTGGTGGCTGCCGATCAGCCGCTCGACGCTGTAGCCCAGCAGCCGCGCCGCCGCTGGATTGGCGAACGTGGTGCGCCCCGAGGCGTCCAGGCCGAACACGCCCTCGCCCGCCGCGGTCAGCAGCAGCGTGGAAAAGCGCGTGACGTCGGCCAGTTCCTGCGTGCGGACGGCCACGCGACCCTCAAGTTCGGCGTTCAGGGCTTTCAGCGCCGCCTCGGCCTCGCGCACGGCACTGATGTCGGTGTAGGTGCCCACCCATTCGCGCACGCTGCCGTCTCCGTTGCGTAGCGGCACTGCGCGGATCTGCATGGGGACGTACACGCCATCGGCGCGGCGCAGGCGGTGTTCGAGGTGATAGACCTGACCGCTGTCCAGGATTTCCGCCCAGGCCCGCGCGGTCTGATCCCGGTCTTCCGGATGAATGGCCTCCAGGGCCTTCTGGGGGTTCAGGTACTGTTCGGGAGTCTGGCCGGTGAACACTTCCCAGTCGGCCTGTCCGGGGTGAAACATGCCCTGCGCGTCCGTCGTGAACACGATCTGCGCGGTGGCCTCCACCAGCGAGCGAAAGCGCTGTTCGCTGCGGCGCAGCGCCTCGCGGGTCCGCCGCCGCTCGGTCACGTCGGCGAACACGGTGGTGACCTGCTCAGGATGCTCCATGCCCGGTGCGCGGCGCGGAATGGCCGTCACCTCCAGCCAGCGCCATTCCCCTGTCGACGGGTGGAACACCCCCATCGGCACCTCCAGCAGGGTCTGTCCGGTGCGGAGCGCCTGGACCGACGGATGGGTGTCTCCTGGGAAATCCGAACCGTCAGGATGAATGGCCTGCCAGCGCGGATCCAGCGAGCTGCGCCCGTGCAATTGTTCAGGACTGAGGCCCAGGATGGCTGGGGCCGAGGCGTTGGCGTGCAGAATCTGGGTGTCTGCCCCCTGCACGGTCATGCCCAGACCCAGGCTGTCCATGATCTCCAGTGCCACTTCCAGCGGATCGTGCGACTCCCGGAAGTGCAGCAGCGCCGCTCCCGGACCAGCGGGGGTAATGGTGGCCAGCGCGGGGGCCACGGCGCCGGGCATGGTGACCGACAGGCGGGACGCCTCACCTTTCAGGGCCAGCGCCATTGCGTTGCGCAGGGCCTGGGCGGCCTCCGGCAGGAACAGCGCCGTCCAGTTGTTCACCTGGCCGTCCACTGCTCCCAGACGCTCGCGCGCAGCGGCGTTCAGCGTGAACTGGCCGTCCGCCCGCACCCACACCGTCGGATCGGGCAAAGCCGACAGCAGTGCAGCCGCATCGGCATCGGCAAAAGGAGCGGCAGACGCCGTGTCTGCGGGGGGCAGATCGGGCACGTCGGCTGCGTCGGCGGGGGCGCTCACGTCAGTCGAGCCAGCCTCAGCCGCGCAGGGCGTAGCCCACACC
Organism: Deinococcus humi; assembly: GCF_014201875.1. Taxonomy (NCBI): domain Bacteria; kingdom Thermotogati; phylum Deinococcota; class Deinococci; order Deinococcales; family Deinococcaceae; genus Deinococcus; species Deinococcus humi. The sequence goes on from NZ_JACHFL010000012.1 coordinate 86,889, forward strand.
GCGCACGGTGCGCAACAGCCCGTAACCGTCCAGATCCCGCAGTTTGGCCCGCAGGTTGGCCATGTGCACGTCCACCACGTTGCTGCCCTCGGGCAGGCGCCCCTGCCAGATTTCCTGACCGATTTCCTGGCGCGAGTACACCCGGCCCGGCTGGCGAATGAGCAGCGCCAGAATGTCGAATTCCTTGGGCGACAGACGCAATTCCTCGGCCTTGTAGGTCACCAGCCGCTTCTGGGGGTCCAGCGTCAGGTCGCCCATGCTCAGGCTCTCGGTCGTGCGTTGGCGCAGCTGCACCTTGACGCGGGCCAGCAATTCGTCGGGGTGAAAGGGCTTGATCAGGTAGTCGTCTGCGCCCAGGCCCAGCAGCCTTACCTTCTCGTCCACGGTGTCGCGGGCGGTCAGCACGATGATCGGCACGGCACTGTTCTTGCGCAGGCGCTGCACCACGTCGCCGCCGTCAAAGTCGGGCAGGCCCAGGTCCAGCAGGATCAGCGCGGGGTGATCTTCACGGGCCTTGATCAGCCCGTTCATGGCGGAATCGGCATGCTCGACCTCGAACCCGGCGTCGGTCAGGTCCATTTTCAGGACGTTGGCGATGTCCAGATCGTCTTCGATGATCAGAATGCAATGAGAGGTCACGTTTTCATAATACGCTCTTCTGCTGTCTGGCGAGACATCGAGGCGGGTGGAGGGGATTGGGGGTGGTCCCCTGTGGGGGCATGACAGGGTCCGGCGTGCTAGCCTGCCACCATCGCGCCATGAGTCCGGCTTGCCAAAGCTGGGAACGGGCGACACAACCGCAGCAGCCAAGAAGACTCTTCCTGACTGCCCCAGGCCGCACTTTTCAGGCCACCGCTGCATTCAACACGCCTGGTCCCACACCCACGGGCCGCCAAGCACGGAGTTTTTCAAATGACCCAGACAGACGACACCAGAACCCCCCACCTGGAAGTGATTCCTCTTGGTGGCATGGGTGAGATCGGCAAGAACATCACCGCCTACCGCTACGAAGACGAGATCATGGTCGTGGACGCCGGATTGGCCTTTCCCGACTCTCACCAGATGGGCATCGACCTGATCATCCCGCGAATCGACTACCTGCAACAGAACGCCGGCATGATCCGGGGCTGGATCCTGACCCATGGCCACGAGGACCACATTGGCGGGTTGCCGTACATCCTACCCCGCCTGCCCAAAGTCCCCGTCTACGGCGCGCCGCTGACGCTGGGGCTGGTGCGTGAGAAGCTGTCCGAGTTCGGCATCAAAGACCACGAAACCGATCTGCGTGAAGTGGATCTGAGTGCCAAATTTAAGATCGGCAAGCACTTTGAAATCGAGTACTTCCGTATGACGCACTCCATTCCCGACAACGCCGGGTACATCCTGACCACGCCGGCTGGACGCGTGCTGCATACCGGGGATTTCAAGCTGGACGAACACCCCGCGGACGGTCAGCTGTCGGACCTGGGCCGCATCGAGCAGGCGGGCAAGGACGGCGTGCTGCTGCTGATCAGCGATTCGACCAACGCCGAGCGTCCCGGCCGCACCCCCAGCGAGGCCGAGATCGCCGTGAATCTGGAAGACGTCATCGCCGGGTGCAAGGGCCGCGTGTTCCTGACCACCTTCGCCTCGCAGGTCAACCGCATCCAGAACATCCTGAACATCGCCCACCGCCAGAGCCGCCGCGTGATCATGGAAGGCCGCAGCATGCTGAAGTACGCGCAGGTGGCGCAGGCCGTGGGTCACATGAACGCCCCCGATCCCTTCCTGACCAACGATGAGGTGGGCGGCATGCAGGACCAGCAGGTGCTGTACATCTGCACCGGGTCACAGGGGCAGCCCATGAGCGTGCTGAGCCGCCTGGCTTTCGGCAACCACGCCAAGATCGCCCTGCGCCGGGGCGACAGCGTGATCCTGTCCAGCAACCCGATTCCCGGCAACGAGGAAGCGGTCAATCTGGTGATCAACCGCCTGTACGAGATCGGCGTGGACGTGTACTACCCGCCCGCCTACAGGATTCACGCCTCCGGCCACGGTAGCCAGGAGGAACTGGCCACCGTGCTGAATCTGGCGCGGCCCAAGTTCTTCCTGCCCTGGCACGGCGAACCCCGCCACCAGATCAACCACGCCAAGCTGGCCCAGACCCTGCCGCGCCCGCCCAAGCGCACGCTGATCGCCAAGAACGGCGACGTGATCCGCCTGAGCGCCGACGACTTCAAGGTGACGGGCACCGTGCCCGCCGGGGCGGTGTACGTGGATGGCCTGGGCGTGGGTGACATTGGCGACGACGTGCTGCTGGACCGCGTGAACATGAGCCAGGAAGGCATTCTGATCATGACCGCCGTGCTGCATCCCACCCCGCATGTGGAAGTCGTGTCGCGCGGTTTCGTACGCGCCAACCGCGATCTGGACAACCAGATCCGCAAGGTGGCCCTGGATGCCATTGAGCAGGGCATGCGCGAGAAGAAGAGACTGGAAGACGTGCGCGACGACATGTACGGCGCCGTACGGCGGTTTGTGCGGAAGGTGACGGGGCGCAATCCGGTCTTGATTCCCATGATTGTGGATTAAGGGAAAGAGCGTCCAGATGGGGCCAGCCTTGTGCTGGCCCCTTTCCTTTGTCCGGGGTGAATGTTGACGGAGGACAAGGGCGGCCTGCCATGGTTGGAAATGGAAAGGATACATCGTACTGGCGGACGACAGACAAACTCGGCTTCTCCACCGGACAACGCCATACTGCTGCCCATCCGTGGATTCAAAAAGGGTCTAAGCGCCCCACAAACGCGCACCGCCTCGATCCTCATCCTGCTTCTTCGCGGCGTCCTCTACGGTCTGGGAGCATCTGCCCTGGCAGCCCTGTATGCCCATTTCGTCAGTCAGCGGGGTTGGAACGGCACAGCCGCAGCGCTGAATGGCACGGGAACCATCCTCTGGTGTCTGGGGGCGGCCTTTGGCTGGGGAGCTTTCGGAACCCACGGGCAGGAAATGGGCAAGAGGGCGCGCGTGGGACAGGCAACGGCACCGCTGGCGCTGCCCTTTAAGGACATGCTCCTGGCCCTGATCGCCGGGAGCGTCTGCTTCGGGCTGATCTGGGCGGGCAACGTTCTGGCCGCCTCTGGGGGCTAGGTCACCCCCGCATTCCCCACGTTTCGTCGCCCCATCCGCCCTATAATCGCGCGCATGGGCATCATTCCTTACGTGATCGAGCAGACCGGGCGCGGCGAGCGCAGCTATGACATCTACTCGCGCCTGCTGAAAGACCGGATTATCTTTGTGGGGACGCCCATCGAGTCGCAGATGGCCAACAGCATTGTGGCGCAGCTGCTGCTGCTGGACAGCCAGAATCCCGAGCAGGAAATTCAGATGTACATCAACTGCCCCGGCGGTGAGGTCTACGCTGGGCTGGCGATTTACGACACCATGCGTTACATCAAGGCCCCCGTCTCCACCATCTGCGTGGGCATTGCCATGAGCATGGGCAGCGTGCTGTTGATGGCCGGGGACAAGGGCAAGCGGATGGCCCTGCCCAACAGCCGGATCATGATTCACCAGGGCTCGGCGGGTTTCCGGGGCAACACCCCCGATCTGGAAGTGCAGGCCAAGGAAGTGCTTCACCTGCGTGACCGTCTGGTGAGCATCTACAACAAGCACACGGATCTGCCACATGACAAGCTGCTGCGCGATATGGAGCGCGACTACTTCATGTCGGCGGACGAGGCCAAGCAGTACGGCCTGATCGACAGCGTGATCGAAAACACGCGCCAGATTGAGGAGGTGGGCGTATGACCACGAAGGCTGGAAGTGGAGACCGCTGCTCGTTTTGCGGGCGGCAGCACCCGCAGATCGCCCAGCTGATCGAGGCTCCGGGCCGCGCGGCGTTTATCTGCAACGAATGCACTGACCGCGCTGCCGAGCTGGTCAAGCAGAACAAGAAGGCAGGCAGCGAATTCACGCTGGAGGAACTGCCCAGCCCCAAGGAAATCAAGGCCTACCTGGATGAGTTCGTCATCGGTCAGGACGAGGCCAAGAAGGCCTTGGCGGTGGCGGTGGTCAGCCACTATCAGCGCCTCGCACACCCGGACGTGAACCTCCAGAAGAGCAACATCCTGCTCGTTGGCCCTACCGGAACAGGCAAAACCCTGCTGGCGCAGTCGTTGGCCGAGATGCTGGAAGTGCCCTTTGCCATCGCCGATGCCACCACACTGACCGAAGCCGGATACGTGGGTGACGACGTGGAAAACGTGATCGTGCGCCTGTTACAGGCCGCCGAATATGACGTCTCCGCCGCCGAACGCGGCATCATCTACATCGACGAGATCGACAAGATCGCCCGTAAGTCCGAGGGCACGAGCATCACCCGTGACGTGTCTGGCGAGGGCGTGCAGCAGGCCCTCCTCAAGATCATCGAGGGCACCGTGGCCCAGGTGCCGCCGCAGGGGGGCCGCAAGCACCCGCAGCAGGAGCTGGTGCAGGTCAACACCAGAAACATCCTGTTCATCGTAGGCGGGGCCTTCGAGAGCATGTCTGAAATTGCCCGCGCCCGGACCAACGTGCGTGCCGTGGGCTTCGGTGCGGAACACAAGGGCGAGGAAAAGACCGAGTTGCGCTTCCTGCCCGAGGACCTGGTGAAGTTCGGTCTGATTCCCGAGTTCGTGGGCCGACTGCCGCTGGTGGTGCAACTCCAGGATTTGGACGAGGAAGCACTGATCCGTATTCTGACCGAGCCGCAGGGCGCGATCATCCGGCAGTATCAGGCGCTGTTCGGCTTTCAGGACGTAGACCTGAGCTTCACCGAATCCGCCCTGCGCGAGGTCGCGCACAGAGCCAAGGAGCGCAAGACCGGGGCACGCGGGTTGCGGGCTGTACTGGAGAAGGCCATGACTGATCTGCTGTTCGAGCTGCCGGTTCCCGGCCTGCGCGAGTTGCGTTTCGACGACGAGCATATCGATGCTCCGCTAGAATTACTTGAGTCGAAGGGACTCAAGAAGTCTGCGTAAAAGGCAACCGAGCTTACAGCATCCCCGCGCGGTGACTCCTAGAATCTTGGGACACCCTGCGGGGGTGTCGTTTTCATTCATGTCCCCGCGCTAGACTGACCTATTCAGCTGTCCCGCCCTGGCGGAGCGCAGTCCCAAGGAGCAAAAATGATCTGGGAACTTCCCGTAGTTGCACTGAGAAACATCGTGATCCTGCCTGGTGTCACCATGAACGTGGACGTGGGCCGCCCCAAGAGCAAACGCGCTGTGGACGAGGCGCAGGCTTCGGACCGCCGTGTCCTGCTGCTGACCCAGAGGGACGCCCGCACTGACGATCCCACCAAAGCTGAGCTGTACGACATGGGCGTGCTGGCTGTGGTCAAGCAAGTCGTCCGCATGCCCGACAATACCTATCAGGTGTTGATCGAAGCGCAGGAGCGCGCCGCTGTCCAGGACGAGGTGCCTGCCCCCTATATGCGCGTGCGCGCTGAGACACAGGCCACCCCAGCTGATGACAGCCGCGAAGTCGTGGTGCTGACTGGTGAGGTCAAATCTGCCTTTGAGGAGTACCAGCGCCAGAACAAGAACCTGCGCCTGGACAACTACCAGCTCGAGGGCATGAAGGCCCTGACCGATGGCGGCGCCCTGTCCGATCAGGTGGCCCACCACGCCACTTGGACGCCCGAGGAGAAGCAGGAAATTCTGGAGGCCGTGACCCTGCGCGCCCGTCTGGAAGCCACTCTGAAGTTCCTAACCCGCGACACCGAGCGCTTCAATATGGACAAGAAGATCGCCGGGCGCGTCAAGGAGCAGATGGACGCCAACCAGCGCGAGTACTACCTGCGTGAGCAGATGAAGGCGATTGGCAAGGAACTGGGTGGCGGCGAGGACGGCCCTGCCGAGGTCGAAGCCCTTCGCGAGAAGATCGAAGGGGCCGGGATGCCCGAATCGGTCAAGGAAAAGGCGCTCAAGGAGCTGCAACGACTGGAGCGTACCCCCGGTGGCAGTCCCGAGAGTACCGTGGTCCGCAACTACATTGACTGGCTGGTCGATGTGCCGTGGAGCAAGCGTGACGAGGAAGTGCTGGACATTGCGCGCACTCGCGATATCCTCAACGATGACCATTACGCGCTGGATGACGTCAAGGACCGCATCCTAGAATTCCTGGCCGTGCGGCAGCTGACCCACAAGGACGATGAAACTGAGGCACAGCGCAAGGAACGCACTGCAGAGGAGCGCACCGACGACGCCGAGCTGCGCGCCCCGATCCTGTGTCTGGTTGGCCCTCCCGGGGTGGGCAAGACCTCGCTGGGCAAGAGCATCGCCCGCAGCCTGAACCGCAAGTTCGTCCGCATGAGCCTGGGCGGCGTGCGCGACGAGTCGGAAGTGCGCGGCCACCGCCGCACCTACATCGGCTCGATGCCGGGACGCATCATCCAGTCGATGAAGAATGCTGGCGTCACCAACCCGGTGATCCTGCTCGACGAGATCGACAAGATGAGCAGCGACTGGCGCGGCGATCCCAGCAGCGCCATGCTGGAAGTGCTCGACCCCGAACAGAACCACACCTTCCAAGACCACTACCTCGAGGTGCCCTACGATCTGTCGCAGGTGATGTTCATCACGACCGCCAACACGCTGCAGACCATTCCTCGCCCGCTGCTGGACCGCATGGAAGTTATCCAGATTCCTGGCTACACGCAGGTGGAGAAGGTGGAAATCGCCCGCCGTTACCGTGTGCCGCGCCAGATCAAGAGCCACGGCCTGATGGGCAAGCTGGAAATCACCGACGGGGCGTTGAACCGCATCGTGGAGGAATACACCGCTGAAAGCGGCGTGCGTAACCTCGACCGCCAGATCAGCAAGCTGGCCCGTAAGGCTGCGCGTGAATTGCTGGAACAGCCCTGGGACGGCGTGAAGATCGTTGACGCCGTACAGGTTTCCGATTACCTGGGCGTGCCCCTGCATCGCCCCGACAAGATGGAGAAGGAACCGCAGGTGGGTGTGGCGCAGGGTTTGGCGTGGACCAGCGTGGGCGGCACCATGCTGCTGGTGGAGGCGCTCGCGACTCCCGGAAGCGGCAAGATCAGCATGACGGGCTCGCTGGGTGATGTGATGAAGGAAAGTGTGGGGGCGGCCATCGCCTACCTGCGTGCCCACGCCGCCGAGTACGGCGCGGACCCCGATTTCCACAAGACCCTCGATCTGCACGTTCACTTCCCCGACGGCGCGACGCCCAAGGACGGCCCCAGCGCGGGCATCACGATTGCCACCGCTGTCATCAGCGCCATCACCGGACGCCCGGTGCGGATGGACGTGGCGATGACCGGCGAGATCAGCCTGCGCGGACGCGTGCTGCCCATCGGTGGCCTGAAGGAAAAACTGCTGGCCGCGCACCAGGGTGGCATCCGCGAAGTGATCTTCCCGAAAGACAATGAGCCCAACCTGCAGGACGTTCCCGAAAGCATCCGCGGCGATCTGAAGCTGCATCCCGCCGAGCGTGTGGGCGAGGTTCTCAAGCTGCTGCTGCTGCCCAAGCCGCAGAGTGACCAGCCCACCATTCCCCCGACACCGAGCAAGACCGCGACCCAGCCGGGCGCGTAAGCTCTAGAGGGTACAAAATCCGCCCTGCCGATCACTGGCAGGGCGGATTTTTCGTGTGGTCAGCGTTTGCTTCTGCCGTAGCTGGCCGGGCCGCTATACCCCGTTTCCGGGGTACTGGTGGCGGCGGCCCGGCCCGTCTCGCCCCAACTCGTGGCCTTGGACGCGGCGGAGGGTGTGCTGACAGGTGGCGGTGTGTACCCGGCCTGCGGCTGATTTCCAGCGGCAGCTCCCCCAGCGTCATTGGCCAGCCGGGCGAATTCTTTGGGATCGACGGCGCGCGAGGCCCCCACGTCAAAGCTGATCATGCGGCGGCGGTACAGGTTCGCCAGAAAGGCGTCCATGGTGACCATGCCCTCGCGCGCTCCGGTCTGCATCACACTGGTGATTTGGTACGTTTTGCCCTCGCGGATCAGCGCGCGCACGGCGGGATTGGCGATCAGCAGTTCGTAGGCCAGGATGCGCCCCTGATTGTCCAGACGCGGCAGCAACTGCTGGGTCATCACGGCCACTAGGTTGTTGGCGAGCTGCACCCGGATCTGCTCCTGCTGCTCTTCTGGAAACACGTCCACGATGCGGTCAATGGATTCCGGCGCGCTGTTGGTGTGCAGCGTGCCCATCACCAGGTGTCCGGTCTCGGCGGCGGTGACGGCGGCCTTGATCGTCTCGTGATCACGCATTTCTCCCACCAAGATCACGTCGGGGGCCTGGCGCAGCACCGCGCGCAGGGCGTTTTCGAAGCTCATGGTGTCCGAGCCGACCTCGCGCTGGTTGATGATGCTCTGCTTGTGCGTGTGCATGAACTCGATGGGGTCCTCGATGGTCATGATGTGCATCTTCTTGGTGGCGTTGATGTGATCAAGCATGGCCGCCAGCGTGGTGCTCTTGCCCGAGCCCGTTGGTCCGGTGACCAGCACCAGTCCGCGTGGCGCGTTGGCGATGTCGACCACCGTCTGCGGCAGCCCCATCTCGGCGGCGCTCTTGATCTTGGTGGGAATCAGACGCATGACGCCGCCCACGTTGCCACGCTGCATGAAGCAGTTGACGCGGAAGCGGGCGCGGTCCCCCAGCGCGAAGCTGAAGTCCAGTTCGCGGCGCTCCTCGAAGGTGCGCTGCTGCTTCTCGTTCATCATCGAGTACATCAGCTTGCGGGTCTCAGTGGGCACCAGATCGGCAAAGCCCTGGGGGCCGTACACGCCGTCGATCTTGAACTGCGGGGCCATGCCCACGGTCAGAATCACGTCGGACGCGCCCTTCTCGGCGGCAATTCGCAGGATGTCGGTGATGTCGGCGGAGGGCTGGGTCATGGGAACTACCTCGGATGGAGATGGGGACGATGGGGAATGATCGGCGGAAGAACAGGGGAGGTCTACTGTGGGTCTAGTTGCTGGTGACCGCCAGCACCTCTTCCAGCGTGGTCAGGCCTTTGAGGGCCTTCTCGATCCCGTCACTGCGCAGGGTCCGCATGTCGCTCTTTTCCAGACCGACATCGCGGATTTCCGTGGCTGACTTGCCCGAGCCGATGGCGACACGCAGCGGCTCGTCCACCACCATCAGCTCGTGAATGCCCATGCGGCCCTTGTAGCCGGTGCCACCGCAACGCGCACAGCCCGCGCCGCGCATCAGCGTGGCCCCGCGCACGTCACGCTCGGTGATGCCCAACCGGCGCAGCACATCCGGGTCGGCGTTGGTGGGAGCCTTGCAGTCGGGGCAGACCTTGCGCACCAGCCGCTGCGCCAGCACGCCCACCACCGAGGCGCTGATGTTGAAGGGTTCAACCCCCATCTCCTCCAGGCGTACGATCGCGCCGGGCGCATCATTGGTGTGCAGCGTCGCCAGCACCAGGTGGCCGGTCAGGGCGGCCTCCACGGCAATCTTGGCCGTCTCGGTGTCCCGGATTTCCCCCACGAAGATGATGTCGGGGTCCTGACGCAGGAAGGCCCTCAACGCGCGGGCGAAGGTCAGGCCCGCTACCGTGTTGACCTGCGACTGGACAATGCCTGGAATCTCGTATTCGACCGGATCCTCGATGGTGGTGGTGTTCTTCTCGGGCTTGGCAATGCGCTTGAGGGTGGAGAAGCTGGTAAAGGATTTGCCCGAGCCCGTCGGCCCCGTGACCAGGAAGATGCCGTTGGGTTTCTCGATCACGTCCAGGTAACGCTGAAAGTTGTGGTCGCTGAAGCCCAGCTGCTCGACTTCGGGGATGTTGCTGGCCTTCTGCAGCAGGCGCATCACGGCCTTCTCGCCGTACACGGTAGGCAGGGTAGAAAGTCGCAGGTCGATGTCGATGCTGCCTTTCCTGAAGCGCACGCGCCCGTCCTGGGGAATGCGGCGCTCGGAGATGTCCAGATGGCCCATGATCTTGATACGTGCCAGGATGCTCTGGGCCGCGCCCTTGGGCAGTTCGTTCTGCTCGCGCAGCACACCGTCCACGCGGTAGCGCACGCGTAGGCTGTTCTCCGTCGGCTCAATGTGGATGTCGCTGGCCTCCTGCAGGGCCGCCTCACGGATCAGGCCGTCCACCACCTTGACCACCGCGTTGTCGTCGAAGCCGGCATTCAGGTCGACGTCGCCGCCGCGCTTGGATTCCTTCTCGCGTTGCAGCGATTCGGCCTGCAGGCGCTGATTCAGGTCCGCCATGCCCTGATTGCCGAAATAGCGCTCGATCAGCCGCACGATGTCCTTCTCGGCCATCACGGCGGGGATAATCTCGCGCCCCGTGATCAGCTTGAGATCGTCCAGCGCAAAGACGTTGCGCGGGTCCTTCATGGCGATCACCAGCGACTCGCCCTGCAAGCGAACCGGCACCACGCCGTAGCGGCGCGCGGTGGGTTCGGGGATCAGCAGCGCCACCTTGGCGTCCGGCGGGTTCTGGACCGGATCGAGAAACTCGTAACCGAGCTGCGCAGCCAGCGAGCGCGCCAGCATCTCCGGCGACAGCTTGCCCGACTGCACCAGGGTATCTTCCAGGCGGCCGCCGCCCACGTTCTGCTTTTGCAGGGCGCTGTCGATCTCGCTGGCATCGGCGAAGCCCAGTTCCAGGATCACCTCACCCAGGGGCTTGACCTTGCCCTGGCGGGCCTGGACCTGCAGCGCCTCGCGCAGTTGCGCGCGCGACAGGCTGCCCTGCTGGACCATCTGTTCGCCCAGCCGGCCGCGCTGCGGGTAGAAGCGCTCAATCAGCACTTCCAAATCGCGGGGGCGTGCCAGGATCAGCTGGATGGGCCGCCCCACCAACGCGGCGATCTCCTCGCGTTTGCGCGGATCGGTGGCGACCACCACCACATGCTCGGGGGTCTCGTCGACGGGGACCGCCGAAAGCCGCAGCGCGTCGGCCCGCAGCATGCTGCCCAACACGTCTTCGGCCGGCTGGAAGTCGCGTGGATTTTTCAGGTAGATGACGCCGCTCTGCTCGGCCAGCACCTCGTAGAGCTGGTCTTCCGTGATGGCCTTCTGGGCGACCAGGGTGGTTCCCAGTTGCTCGCCGGTCTGCTGCTGCGCGTCCAGGGCCACCTGCAACTGCGCGTCTGTGATCAGCCCGCGCGTGATCAGCGCCTGGCCCATCTGGCCGCCGGGCATGTCCTCGCCCGCGTCCGCCGGCGTGACCGGCGTCAGGCCCAGTTCGGGGTAATGCAGCGCCACGGCCCACAGCACATGTTCGCGCAGCGCCTGGTACGGTTCGATGGTCAGGTTGCTGTCGTCCTCCAGCGTTTCCAGAGCCAGGCTGGACAGCGGGTCCACCAGTGCCACGCGCAGGGTGCCGTTCTCCAGCGCAAACGGGATGGCCTGAACACTCAGGGCAGTCTGGGCAGGAATCGCCGCCACTGCCGCCGGGTCGGGCGTGATCGCCAGCAGGTTGACCAGCGGAATGCCCAGCGCTTCCTCGATGGCCCGGGCGATGCGCTTCTCGCCCACCAGTCCGGTGTCGATAAGAATCTCGGCCAGCCGTCCGCCGACCTCGGAGTGACGCACCAGCGCCTTTTGCAGGTCGCCGTCGTTGACGTATCCCTGTTCGAGCAAAATCGCGCCCAGTCGGCGGTCACCGATAGAAAGTGCCATGTCGTCCCTCCTTGCCGTGCAGATTGAAACTGTTGAGAATAAAGTCGTGTGTTGGACGTACGCGCCGCGTGTGGGGGGACGGGGAAAGCTCAGGTCTTCCAGTCATGCCCGTACCTCCGGAGGACCGCGCGTTCGAGTTGCCGCGCCAGCCGCGTATGCGGCAGCGAATTGTTGATGATGGGCCGCACCAGGATGGTGTGCATGCCGCTGAGATTGCCGCCCAGTACGTCGGTAAACAGCTGATCGCCCACCATGCCCACCTGATGCGCGGGCAGCGCCAGCTCGGCCAGTGCTCGGCGGTAAGCGTGGGGATGCGGCTTGCCCGCCAGCCCCACGCCGGAAAAGCCCAGGCGCTCCAGCCAGAATGCGGCGCGGCGGCCGGTGGCGTTGCTCAGCAGGTACAGCAGGGTGCCCGAATCGCGTACCTCGCGTGCCCAGCGGAACATCCCGGCGGCGGCGGCCTCCTCGTAGCTGCCGTAGGGCACCAGGGTATTGTCCAGATCCAGCAGCAACCCGCGCAGTCCGCGCCGCGCCAGGAATTCCGGGGTGATCAGCAGGATGTCGTCGATGACGTCGTGGGGCCGTAGCAGGCTCATGCTGACGCCCCCGCTCGCAGGCCGATCACGGCCCACATGCGCCCGGTTGTTCCGGCGTCGCGGCGGTACGAGTAGAACTCAGTCTCGGTGGAGCAGCGCCCGCTGAGCCAGATGAATTCGCCCGGGACGCCAGCCTCCAGCAGTACGGCCCGGTTCGCGCCCGCCAGATCGAGGTGGGGTTGTCCTTCCCGCTGCTGCACAAAATCGCCCAGGCCTGCCGCCACAAATTTCGCAGCCACCTCAGGCCCCACCCCATAGCGCTCGCCGCAGATGCCGGGGCCGATGGCGGCACGGATGCGTTCAGGACGCGCCCCCAGACTGCTCATGGCCTCCACGGTTTTTGCGGCGATCCGCCCCAGCGTTCCCTTCCAGCCCGCATGGGCCGCGCCGAGCACGCCCGCCTCGGGATCCTCAAGCAGCAGGGGGTAGCAGTCCGCCGTGCCAATCGCCAGCAGAACGCCCGGTGTAGCGCTGACCAGCGCGTCGCCCGTCCAGACGCCCGGCCCGCTCACGGGGATGACCTCGGTGCCGTGCACCTGATTCAAACGGGCAAACTGCGCCGCGCCGAAATCCAGGGCGGCGGCCAGTCGGCGGCGGTTCTCGCCCACGGCGGTCCCATCGTCCTTGCGGTCATCTAGGTTCAGACCTCCGCCCTTCGCTGCGCTGTATGGGCCCACCGAAACGCCGCCGTCACGCGTGGAGAAGGCGTGCGGCGCGGTCAGGTGCGGCGCGGTCAACAGCATCGGTTGTTCAGTATCGGCTCGCATGTCTCACTGGATTCTGACTGCTTCCTCCCCCATCCGGGGGCAGGCCGGACGCAATTGCGCCGCGCCGCTTGCACCCGCTCCAACCTCTGCCTGTCCGGCGGCGCTAAAGTCTGCTGTAGATGAGCGTGCAAATTGACCTGAAAGACAAGACGGCCCTGGTGATGGGCGTGGCCAACGGACGCAGCCTGGGCTGGGCGATTGCCGAGCAACTGCTCGCGGCGGGCTGCCGGGTGGGGTTCTCTTACCAGGGCGAGCGCCTGAAAGGTGAGCTGGACAAGCTGTTGACCGGTCAGGAAGGGGTGTGGACCCAGCAGGCCGACGCCACTTCCGAAGACGACCTGAGCGCGCTGTTCGCCCGCGTGAAGGAGGAATTCGGCGCACTGGACTACCTGGTCCACGCCATTGCCTACGCGCCGCGCACCGCGATGGAGGGCCGCTTTCTGGATACCACGCCGGAGGACTGGAACACCTCAATGCAGGTCAGCGCGTACTCGCTGGTGGCCATCTGCCGCCACGCCGAGCCGCTGTTCCGCGAGGGCAGCAGTGTGGTCAGCCTGACCTATCACGCCTCGCAGCAGGTGGTCCCCAAGTACAACGTGATGGGCGTGGCCAAGGCGGCGCTGGAGGCCGCCACCCGCTACCTGGCCGCCGACTTCGGCCCCCGCGAGATCCGCATCAACACCATCAGCGCCGGGCCGATGCGGACCATTGCCGCCCGCAGCATTCCCGGTTTCGGCGGCCTGTACGACAAGGGCGCGCGCAACGCCGCCTTCGGGCGCAACGCCACCTCGCAGGAGGTAGGCAAGCTGGCCCTGTTCCTGCTCTCGGACCTGGGCAGCGGCGTGACCGGCCAGACCGTGTACGTGGACGCGGGTCTGAGCATCATGACGGTCAAGGAGGACTGAGCGGGCCATGGGGCGTCGGGCCGCTTGCGGACTCCGCAGGCTGCTCTGATCACCGTCCTTACATGACCCAGGGCGTAGTCTGAAGGCATGAGTGCGCCCACTGCCGCCCCGGCTGTTTCCGATCTTGAACCTGCCGCCGCCGATCATCAAGGCGGCCAGCAGGACCGTTTCGCCTACAAGTTCGGCCAGGAGGGCATCACCTTCGATGACGTGCTGCTCCAGCCGCGTCATTCAGTGGTACTGCCGCACGAGGTCAACGTGGAGGCGCAGCTGACCCGCCGCGTCCGGCTGAACATCCCTTTCGTCAGCGCGGCGATGGATACCGTGACCGAGATGGGCATGGCGGTGGCGATGGCCCGCGAGGGCGGCATCGGCGTGATCCACAAGAACATGGACATTGACTCGCAGGCCGAGATGGTCCGCAAGGTCAAGCGCAGTGAAAGCGGCATGATCGTCGATCCCATCACGCTGCCGCCGCAGGCCACGGTGGGTGAGGCAGACCGCATGATGGGGGAGTACCGCATCAGCGGCGTGCCGATTACTGATCCGGCGGGGCGGCTGCTGGGCATTATCACCAACCGCGACATGCGCTTTATCGATGACCTTTCCACCCCGGTCCAGGAGGTCATGACCCGCGAGGGTCTGATCACCGTCCCGGTGGGCACCACGCTGGAGCAGGCTCAGGACATCTTCAAACGCCACCGTATCGAAAAACTGCTGGTGGTCGACGGCGACAATATGCTGCGCGGGCTGATCACCATCAAGGACCTGACCAAGCGCGTCAAGTATCCCAATGCGGCCAAGGACAGTCTGGGCCGACTGCGCGTCGCGGCGGCCATCGGTGTCAGTGCGGACCTGATGGACCGGGCCGGAGCGCTGGTGGGGGCGGGCGTGGACGTGCTGGTGCTGGACAGCGCCCACGGCCATAGCCAGGGCATCCTGAACGCCCTTTCACGGGTGAAAGACACGTTCGACGTGGACGTCATTGCCGGGAACGTCGCCACGCGTGTCGGGGCCAGGGACCTGATGCTGGCCGGGGCGGACGCGATCAAGGTGGGTATTGGACCGGGCTCGATCTGCACCACCCGCATCGTCACGGGCGTCGGCGTTCCCCAGATCACGGCCATCTTTGAGGCCAGCGCCGCCGCCATGGAAGCCGGGATTCCGGTGATTGCCGACGGCGGCATCAAGCAGACCGGGGACGTGCCCAAGGCCATTGCGGCGGGCGCGAGCGTGGTCATGATGGGTAGCATGCTCGCCGGCACCGATGAGGCCCCCGGCGAGACCATCCTGCGCGACGGGCGGCGTTACAAGAGCTACCGGGGCATGGGCAGTCTGGGCGCGATGGACCAGGGCAGCAGTGACCGTTACTTCCAGAGTGGCAGCCGTAAATTCGTCCCTGAGGGCATCGAGGGCATCATTGCCTACCGGGGTACGGCGGGAGAGGTAATTTACCAGTTCGTCGGCGGCCTCAAGAGCAGCATGGGCTACTGCGGTGCGCCGGATTTGCAGGCCCTGCGCGATCACGCCCAGTTCGTGCGGATTACCGGGGCCAGTCTGATCGAGAGCCATCCGCACGGCGTCACCATCACCAAGGAAGCGCCGAATTATGGAGGCAAGTAGGGGGAACTTCTGGGCGCCGGCCTCCCCACTGCTGCCCCGCCTCAACCCCACGTGCATCTCCTGCACGCCGCCCTGGCATGACCCGCAGACTGTGGTTTTCACGGACGCCTGGAAGGCAGTGTTGTACCCCTCGCAGGCTGGCCTGGGGAGTGTCCTGCTGGCGACGCGCCGCCACGTTTCCCGCATGGCGGACCTGACCGCCACCGAATGGCAGGATTTCCAGATGGTCGTTATGGCGCTGGAACCCGCACTGGAGTGAACATTCGGAGCGACGCTGATCAATATGGCGTATCAACGCAACTGGGCCTACCGTAAGGCCGCACCGGACCCACCGTTCAGAAACGGTCAGCCTAATCCGCACATTCACTGGCACCGCACACCGTGTTATGCCCAGCCATCCATTTCGGCGGCATGGTCTTCGATGATCCCACCTTCGGAGAGCCGTTTGAATGGCGCGACGTGGTTGTGCCGCCACAGGTGCGCCGCGCCGTCATCGAGCATTTGCGAGCGGAGGTCGGCCTGGTGCCGGAATAAATGTTGTCAAGACAGCAAATAACCCCACGCAACAGTGGGGTTATGTCACTTTGGGGTTCGGAAAGGCGGGTCAGCGGCCGCGCAGCAGTCTGCTGCCGATCATGCCGGCCAGCCCCACCAGTCCTGCCTTGACCATGGGATTGCTGAGCATGCCGCCTTCGCTGAACGCCGCTTCCAGCGGGCTCTTGCCGTTGTCCTGTCTGGGCGCCTGGGCGGTGCGCGCGTAGGCGTCAGCCAGATCGTTGGGATCTTCGTGGTTGACGCGCTGCACTGGATTGGCCGGACTGTTCACGATGGCGTTGCCCATCTGCTGGCGCTGTTCGGGCGACATCCCGCCGATGTAGTCCCTAAGGATCTGCTGGCGCTCCTCAGGAGAGGCGTTGGCCATGTAGTCCTGGATGTACGCCGCCGCTTCCTGCGGGCTGACGGTTCCATCACCGTTGGTGTCGCGCGGATCAATTTTTGCCATCTGCTGGTGCCGGTCTGTCTGGTCAAAGAACATGGTGGACCTCCTGGAATGGGGGTGGGTTTGTAGCGCCTTTCACGCTAAAGGCGGCGCATTGGTCGGGCGTGAGGCCCGACTTCACGCTCACTTACCTCCGGCCTGTCCAGATCCGCAATGCACGGGACATTTTTGCGCCAGACGCGGCGTTACAGTGCAGGACATATGCGCTCTCTGGTCCTGATCGGTCACGGCTCCCACCTGAACGGCGAATCGGCCTCGGCGGTGTACCGCTACGCCGAGATGATCCGCGCACGCGGCCTGTACGACGAGGTCGTCGAGGGCTACTGGAAAGAGGAACCTTCCCTGCGGCAGGTGCTCAAAACCACCGCCAGCACGGACGTCACGGTGATTCCCATGTTCATCTCGGAGGGGTATTTCACCGAAACGGTGATCCCGCGTGAGATGGGCCTGGGACACCAGGGTCCCGTGCCGCCCGAGGGTGTGGCCCGCGTGCTGGGCGGGCGTACCGTGCGCTACACCCTGCCGTACGGCGTGCATCCCAGCATGTCCCAGGTAATCTTGGCCCGCGCCCACGAGGCCCTTCCCGACGCCAGCCCGGAAGACACTGCCCTGATCGTGCTGGGCCACGGCACCACCCGCAACGAGAACAGCAACAAGATCGTGTACCAGAACGCCGGAGTGCTGAGGCAGACTGGTCAATTTGCCGAAGTTCATGCTCTGTTTCTGGATGAGGACCCCAAGGTGGGGACGTGGCCTGAGCTGGTGAAAGCTCCGCGTGTCGTGGTGGTGCCGTTCTTCGCCTCCGAGGGCTGGCACACGCTGGAAACCATCCCCGAGGACATGGGGCTGGAGGGGCCTGTCACCACGTTTGCCGACAATCCGCACGGCGAGCAGACGGTGTATTACGCCAAGCCGGTGGGGACGCACAGTGCCGTGGCGGACGTGATCCTGCATCTGGCCGAGGAAGCGGCGGGGGCCAGCACCAGCGACGGCGACACCGAACGCGCCCACGACGCGGCCTGGACCACCTTCATGGACCGCGCCCGTGAGGGCCTGCGCTTCGGCGAGGTCATGGTGCAGCCCCAGAGCGGCATGTTCGAGCTGAGGCACGCGCTCGATGAGGGACGCCCCGGCCATGAGTTGCAGACGCTGGTCACCCCTGAAGGGGTGCGCGACCAGACCCGGCGCGACGAGGGCGGCCACCACCGTCCGGTGCATACCCTGAGAAACATGCCGCGCGGCTGGCGGGCGGTGCTGGACGAGGGCGATCTGATGCGCGCCGTGCAGTACCTGTACCCCGCCGTGATCGAGGAAACCTACGCCCACACCTGCCACACTCTGCGCCCCACCCCCTGGGCCACCACGGCCCGCCGTCAGACCGGCATCTACGCGCGGGTCCAGAAGGCCACGCCCGCGCAGGTGGAGGAGGTGGCGGCCGACGTGTGCAGCGGTTGCCTGCGGACCCGGTTGTGGGCCGGGGACAAGCTGCCCCAGACCTTCTTCAGCGGGGTGCCCGGCGCGATTCCCTGTGCCGAGGCCTGCACTTTCCTGGTGGCCGAGGTTCGCGAGGAAGTGGCGGGCAAACGCGGCGGCGGGAGCGGCCACAGCCACTGATCTGCCCTTCAGGGCGGGCCGGCAGCCCGGTGACGTCCGGTTCCTCTGAACAGCCCCCGTGTGCCTGCGGCCGGGGGTGTTACCCTGTTCTCCGGCTTCCAGTCTCTGGCGGCACATCACCTCTAAGCGCGTCCCGTGAGACGCCGTGGCCTGCCGTGTGCGGGCCGTTCAGTCCGCCCAGAGAGGCGGAGATGGAGTCCAGCAATGTTGATGACCGCGACTGCCCAGCGTCGCCCCGAGCCTGCGCGGGGGACGCCATTTCTACTTGTGTGTGCACAGGACCGCCGATGACCCGGGGCGAGCTGAAGTATGAGGGCAAGGCCAAGCGTGTGTACGCCTCTGCCGATCCCGCCGAGTACATCGTGGAGTACAAGGACGAGGCCACCGCCTTCAACGCCCAGAAGCGCGGCCAGTGGGTGGGGAAAGGGGCCACCAACAACGCCATCACCGCGCACCTGTACCCCATGCTGGAGGCGGCCGGCATTCCCACCCACTTCGTCGAAAAGCTCTCCGAGACCGAGCAGCGCGTCAGGGCCGTGACCATCATTCCGGTGGAGGTGATCGTGCGGAACGTCGCGGCGGGCAGTTTTGCCAAGAAGCTGGGGCTGGAGGAAGGCACGCCTCTGACGCGCCCCGTCGTTGAATACTGCTACAAGTCCGATGCATTGGGCGATCCCCTGATCAACACCGACACGGCCATCGCCCTGAACTGGGCCAGCGAAACCGAGCTGACCCGGGTGCGCGAACTGGCCCTGAAGGTCCGTGACTTCCTGACCCCGTTTTTTCTGGAGCGCGGCGTGCGCCTGATCGACTTCAAGCTGGAATTCGGCAAACTGTCCGATGGCACCGTGCTGCTGGCCGACGAGATCAGCCCCGACACCTGCCGCTTCTGGGACGCCGAGACCGGGGAGAAGATGGACAAGGACCGCTTCCGGCGCGATCTGGGCGGTGTGGAAGACGCGTATGCGGAGATGCTGCGGCGCGTGACGTCGCCCGCTGAAGGCTGAGCCACCCGCTCAGGCTGCCACCCCCTGACCTGCCGCCCCTGGAGGAATTGCCATGTCCCATTACCATGCCCGCGTTTACGTCACCCTCAAACCCAGCATTCTCGATCCGCAGGGGCGCACCGTGGAGCGTGCCCTGTCGCACCTGGAACACGCCAACGTCAGTGGCGTGCGCGTGGGTAAACTGATCGAGCTGCGCCTGAGCGGCGAGCGCGCCGAGGTTGAAGCCCAGCTCCGCGACATGATCCAGAACGTCCTGAGCAATCCTGTCATGGAAGACGCCCGCTGGGATCTGGAAGAAGTGGCGCTGGAGACGGCGTGAGCGTGCCTCAGACAGTGAACCTGCCTGAAAAGTTCGGCCAGTTCACGGAACGCTGGCAGCCCAAGATCGTCGCGGAGCTCAACGGCCAGCACGTCAAAATTGCCCGTATTGCCGGTGAATTTGAGTGGCACGCGCACGAGCAGGAGGACGAACTGTTCATGGTGGTCCGGGGGGTGCTCCGCCTGAAATTTCGGGATGGCGAAGCGGTCCTGAACGAGGGTGAACTGATCGTCGTGCCGCGCGGTGTGGAACACCTGCCCGTTGCTGAAACCGAGGAGACCTGGATCATGATGTTCGAGCCAGCCAGTACCCTGAATACCGGCAATGTCACGAGTGAACGCACCGTGGCCCAGTTGGAGCGGCTGTGAAAACCGCTGTCATCCAGTTTCCTGGCTCCAACTGCGACGCCGACGCCCTGCACGCCGCCCGTCTGACCCTGGATTCGGACGCGCAGTTCGTGTGGCACACCGAGGCGGGATTGCCGACGGGAACAGAGCTGGTCTTCGTCCCTGGCGGCTTTTCCTACGGCGATCACCTGCGAAGCGGCGCGATTGCCGCCCGCAGTCCGATCATGGCGGCCATCAAGGCGCACGCCGAGCGTGGTGGTTACGTCCTGGGCGTCTGCAACGGCTTTCAGGTGCTGACCGAAGCCGGACTGCTGCCGGGCGCGCTGGGCCGCAACCGCGATCTGCATTTCGCGTGCAAGCCCGTCCACCTGCGCGTGGAGAACAACCGCACGGCGTTTACCTCAGCCTACGATCAGGGCCAGACCATCGAGATCCCCATCGCGCACGGCGAGGGCAACTACTACGCCGATGCTGCGACCGTGGTGCGACTGGAGGGCGAGGGCCGCGTGGTCTTTCGTTACCTCGACAACCCCAACGGCAGCCTCAACGACATCGCGGGCATCGTGAATGAGCGCGGCAACGTCCTGGGCATGATGCCCCACCCGGAGCGGGCCGTGGAAGCGCTGCTGGGCGGCGAGGACGGGCGGGGAGTGTTTCAGAGCCTGCAAGGAGCACTGGTCAAATGATGAGCCTTCAGGAGTTTCTGGCCGACAACTACCGCACCGAACTGTCTGCCTTTCGCGCGGTGCTTGACGGCATCCCGGACGAGGCTTTTGGCACCGAACGCCTGGGCCACAGCCCCGCGTGGCACGCGCTGCACATTGCCGACTGGCTGCGGCTGACGGTGCTGGGCGATAGGACGCCCAGTTACCACTATCTGGGCTGGGAGGACAAGGACTGGGTGAAAGCCATGCAGACAGAGGCTGCACCTGTCGCTGAGGACGCCGACAAGGGCGTCATCCTGGCACGGTTGGAGACGGTGGGCGAACAGGCCGTGGCTTACCTGAAAAACGCCACCGACGCCGATATGCAGGGCATGACCTTCTCGCCCAGTGCCCCGAACGGCGAACGCCCGAGACTGGCCGCTGTGGGTCTGCATCTGCGGCATGTGGCCTATCACCGGGGCCAGGTGGTGCTGGGACAGAAGGCCTGAAATTCCGCTCCGAAACTCGACGCAGTCTTCTCGCCCCGCGCCCTCGTTGTAAGGAATCTTCATGACCCAAACTACCCCCCAGTCCCTGCGCTCCCAGGCCGCCACGTTTGGCCTGTCCACCGACGAATACGATCTCCTGGTGTCCAGCATCGGGCGCGAGCCAAATGCGCTGGAGGCCGCCATCGTGGGCGCGATGTGGTCTGAACACTGCGGCTACAAGAACTCGCGCCCGCTGTTCAGCGCCTTTCCTACCACCGGGCCGCAGGTGCTGCAGGGCCCCGGGGAGAACGCGGGCGTGGTGGACATCGGAGAGGGCTGGGGCGTGGCCTTCAAGATGGAATCGCACAACCATCCCTCAGCGGTGGAACCCGTGCAGGGCGCGGCGACGGGCGTGGGCGGCATCCTGCGCGACATCTTCGCGATGGGCGCGCGGCCCTTCGCCGTGCTGGACAGCCTGCGCTTCGGCAACCCCGACAGCCCCCGCACCCGCTTTCTGGTGAACGGTGTGGTGGAGGGCATCGCCCACTACGGCAACGCGATTGGCGTGCCCACTGTGGGCGGTGAGGTGACCTTTCACCCCAGTTATCAGGAAAACCCCCTGGTCAACGTGATGGCCCTGGGCCTGCTGCGCCACGAGGATCTGGCGAAGGGCACGATGGGCGAGGTGGGCAACCAGATCATCTACGTCGGCAGCAAGACCGGGCGCGATGGCCTGGGCGGCGCGGTGTTCGCCTCTGCCGACCTGAGCAACGCGTCCCAGGCGGACCGCCCCGCCGTGCAGGTGGGCGACCCCTTCATGGAAAAGCTGCTGCTGGAGGCCACCCTGGAGGCCATTGAATCTGGCGTCGTGGCCGGGGTGCAGGACATGGGCGCGGCGGGGCTGGTGTCCAGCACCTGCGAGATGGCCTACCGCGCCGGACTGGGCATCACCATGGATCTGGACCGGGTGCCCACCCGCGAATCGGGCATGGTGCCGATGGAGTTGTGCCTGTCCGAGTCGCAGGAGCGCATGATCCTGGTGCCGGTGCCGGGGCGCGAGCAGGAGCTGTATGACCTGCTGGCCAAGTGGGAACTGGACGTGGTGAACATCGGCCAGGTGGAAGAGCACCGCAACTACCGCCTGACCTGGCGCGGCGAGGTGGTCTGCGACCTACCGGTGGCCCTGCTCAATGAGGCCCCCAAGTACACCCGTGAGGGCGTGGAATCCCCGGAGATCCGGGTGGCCCGCGAACGTGACTTGACCAGTGTGCCTCAGTCCGGTGACCCCGGCGCGGTGCTGCTGGAACTGCTCTCCCACCCCACCATTGCCAGCAAGCGCCCTATTTTCCAGCGCTTTGACCATCAGGTGATGACCAACACTGTGGTGGTCCCTGGCGCTGCCGATGCCGCCGTGATGCGCGTCAAGGGCTCTAGCATGGGTGTGGCCGCCACCTCCGACTGCAACCCGCGTTTCGTTCAGCTTGATCCGTATACCGGGGCCGCTGCCGCCGTTGCCGAGGCCGCGCGCAATCTGGCCTGTGTGGGGGCCACCCCGCTGGCAATCACCGATAACCTCAACTTCGGTAACCCTCACCGCCCGGAGGTGTACTACCAGCTTCAGCAGGCCGTACAGGGCATCGCGGACGCCTGCCGCGCACTGAACACTCCGGTCACCGGCGGCAACGTCAGCCTGTACAACCAGTACACCCAGGGCGACGAGCGTGTCGCCATCCATCCCACCCCAACGATTGGCATGGTGGGCGTGCTGCCGGACATTCAAAAGCGGGCCACGCTGGGGCTCAAGGGCGCGGGCCAGACGCTGTACCTGCTGGGCCAGCATGCCGACAGCATCGGGGCCTCGCAATATCTGGAAACGGTGCATGGGCTGGAGGCCGGGCGTGTCCCGTCACTTGATCTGGGGCTGGAGCAGAAGGTCATTGACGGCACCCTGGCCCTGATTCGCGCGGGTCTGACCGACACCGCCCACGACTGCGCCGAGGGTGGCCTGGCGGTGGCCCTGGCCGAGATGGCGATGGCCGGCGGCATCGGCGCCAGCGTGACCCTAGACGCCCCCGACGGCGTTCGCACCGACGCCCTGCTGTTCGGCGAGGCCCACAGCCGCGTTGTGGTGGCCGTGCAGGACGCCGACGCCACTGAAAACCAATTGCGTGAGCTGGGCGTACCCTTCGTTCGCCTGGGCCGCAGCGGGGGCGACGCGCTCACGGTTGCTGCCCCGGCCCGTGGCCTACACTTGAGCGTGAACCTCACGGCACTGACCCTGGCCTACGACTCTCCGCTTGTGGGGATCCTGGGATGACCCTTGCCCCCTCCCTGGTGGCCCTGTCCGAGAACGATTTCGGGGCCGACAAGCCCCGCGAGGAGTGCGGCGTCTTTGGCCTGTACTCGCCGGTCCCCAACGATCTGGCGTGGCTGACCTATCTGGGCATGTTCGCGTTGCAGCACCGGGGGCAGGAAGCAGCGGGCATGTGCGTCAGCGACGGCGAGAAATTCCACGTCGAGAAGGATCTGGGACTGGTCACGCAGGTCTTCGATGAGCGTCGTCTGGACAGCGTGCGGCTGGCCAATGCCCGCGTCAGCATCGGGCATGTGCGCTACAGCACCACCGGCAGCAACCTGCGCTTCAACGCCCAGCCACTGACCACCCGCACCAACAAGGGCATTCTGGGCATGGCGCACAACGGCAACTTTGTCAACGCGCTGGAAGTGCGCGCCGAGATGCTGGGCGAGGGCGCACTGTTTCAGACCACCAACGACAGTGAAGTGATGCTCAACCTGATCGCCCGGGAAAGCCACATGGATCTGGTGGAGGCCACCGCCGCCGCCATGCGCCGCCTAAAAGGCGGTTACGCCTGCGTGCTGATGAACCGCCACGCACTGATCGGCTTCCGCGATCCGCACGGGGTTCGCCCCCTGGTGATCGGGCAACGCGAGGACGGGGCCTACGCGCTGGCCAGCGAGCCCTGCGCCCTGTACGCGGTGGGAGCGCGGCTGCTCCGCGACGTGCAGCCCGGCGAACTGGTCTGGGTAGACCGGGACGGCCTCCACAGCCTGATGGTGGAGCCACGCGCCCCGACCCCCTGCGCCTTCGAGTGGATCTATTTTGCCCGCAGCGACAGCCAGCTCGACGGCATCGACGCCCACGAGAGCAGGATCCGCATGGGCGAGCAACTGGCCCGCGAATTCCCAGTGGACGCGGATATCGTGGTCCCGGTTCCCGACAGCGGCATCGGCGCGGCCATCGGCTACGCGCGCGCGAGTGGGATTCCGTTCGACTACGGCCTGTACAAGAATCCTTACGCGGGCCGCACCTTTATCGCCCCCACGCAGGAAGCGCGCGAGCTGAAGGTCAAGATGAAGCTCTCGCCCACCAGCGCCGTGCAGGGCCGCCGGGTGATTCTGGTGGACGACTCCATCGTGCGCGGCACCACCTCGCGCCAGATCGTGAACCTGCTGCGCGACGCGGGCGCGACAGAAGTGCATTTCCGGGTGTGCAGCCCGCCCATCACCCATCCGTGCTTCTACGGCATCGACACCGCCGCCCGCAAGGAACTCGTCGCCAGCACGCACACGCAGGAGGAAATCCGCCAGTTGATCGGCGCGGACACCCTGGCCTTTATCAGCGAGCGCGGTCTGCGCGAAGCGGTGGGTGGCCCGGGCCTGTGCATGGCGTGTTTCAACGGCAACTACCCGGCGGGAACGCCGCTGCTCAACGACGTGGACAAGCTGGCGCTGGAAGTCTGAAGCCGGGCGAGGCCTGACCACCCTCCGGACGGGGCAGCTGACACGACGGCTCTCCAATATGACAAGCTAGGCCTGACATGGAACTGCGTCACCTTCGCCACTTCGTTGCTCTGGCCGAGGAGGAACACTTTGGGCGTGCTGCCGAGCGTGTCTTCGTGGTGCAGCAGGCCCTGAGCAACAGCGTCCGCAACCTGGAAGAAGAGGTGGGGGTGCCGCTGGTCTTACGCACCACCCGCCGCGTGCAACTCACCCCTGCCGGACAGGAATTTCTGGTGGGCGCACGTGAAACGCTGGCCCTGGCCTCGCAGACCGTGGAACGCGCCCGCCGCGCCGCGCGGGGTGAGGTGGGCCGCCTGACGGTGGGCTTCGTGAGCGGGCTGGCCTTCGGCGGTCTGCCGGAAATCGTGCGCCGCTTCCGCGAACTGTACCCGAATGTCAGCGTCGATCTGCGCGAGTTGACTGCCCAGGAGCAGGAAGCCGGGCTGCGTGGCGGCGTGCTGGACGTTGGCCTGATGCTCCTGCCGGTACGCGCGCCGAACCTGGATTCGCGCCCCCTATGGCGGCAGCCCCTGGTGGCAGCCCTGCCCGCCGGACACCCGCTGGCCCGCAAGCGTCGGCTCAAAATTTCCGATCTGGCTCCCGAACCTTTCGTGTTCTTTCCGCGCCAGTTGCGCGCCACCTATTTCGATCAGGTGATGCGCTGGTGCGCCACTGCCGACTTCACCCCCAACGTCGTGCAGGAAGCAAACGAGATTCCCACGCTGCTGTCGCTGGTGGCGGCGGGCGTGGGTGTGTTCCTGCCCATCGAATTCTTTAACCGGCTGGCGCTGCCCGGCGTGGTCTACCGCCCCGTCGAGGACGCCCCGCTGGTGGACATCGTGGCCGTGTGGCGGCGCGACGAGGGTCGGAATCCGGTGGTGCGGGCTTTTCTGGGGGTGGCCGAGGAGATGCTGGGGGCGGGGAAGGGTCAGGCCGCCGAGGCTGAGGAGCGTTCTCTGTAGCCGCCCTCCACCCAGGCAGATGGTCACGCAGGGTATCCGGTGGTCCGGGGCAGGCGAGACGTTAACCCAGCTCAAATGCGCCATCTGGCCTACACTCCTCTTACGCTACGGGCGTAAACTGTGGGAAACGCTTCGGCGTCTGCCGCTGCTGCCACGCTCCCCATCTGGAGGTTTACTTCGATGCTCAAGATCAAATCCGAGTTCACGCCGTCCGGCGATCAGCCCACTGCCATTCGTTCACTGGTGGACGGGCTGGAATCGGGACTGAGGTTTCAGACGTTGCTGGGCGCGACGGGCACCGGCAAAACGTACTCCGTTGCCAAGGTAATCGAAGAAACCCAGCGCCCCGCCCTGATCATGGCCCCCAACAAGATCCTGACCGCGCAGCTCGCCTCTGAGTTCCGCGAGTTCTTCCCCGACGCCGCCGTCGAGTTCTTTATCAGCTACTACGACTACTACCAGCCCGAGGCCTACGTGCCGGGCAAGGACCTGTTTATCGAGAAGGACGCGGCGGTCAATCAGGAGATCGAGCGCCTGCGCCACTCCACCACCCGCAGCCTGCTGACGCGGCGCGACACCATTGTGGTGGCCTCGGTAAGCTGCATCTACGGCCTGGGCGATCCCAAGGAATACACGGCGCTGAACCTGATCCTCAAGAAGGGCGATTCGGTGGGCCGCGACGAGATTCTGGGTCGGCTGGTGGGCATGCAGTACGAGCGCAACGACATCGAGATGATGCCGGGCCGTTTCCGCGTCAAGGGCGAGATGATCGAGGTCTGGCCCGCCTATGACGAGCAGCCCCTGCGAATTGAGCTGTGGGGTGACGATGTGGAGCGGATCGCCGTGGTGCATCCCCTGACCGGAGACCGGCTGGCTGAACTCGACGCCACAGTGGTTTACCCGGCCAAGCATTACGTGTCCAGCGCGGGCAACATCGAGCGGGCCATCGTGACGATTCAGGAGGAACTCGAGCAGCGCCTGGAATACTTCAAGTCCACTGGCAAGCTGCTGGAGGCCCAGCGCATCAAGGAGCGGACCCTCTACGATCTGGAGATGCTCAAGGTGCTGGGCTACTGTTCGGGCATCGAGAACTATTCGCGCCACATTGACGGCCGCGCCCCCGGCATGACGCCGTACACCATGCTCGACTACTTCCCCGACGACTTCATCACCTTTATCGACGAGTCGCACGTGACGGTGCCGCAGATCGGGGGGATGGCCAACGGGGACCGTGCCCGCAAACAGACGCTGGTGGACTACGGCTTCCGCCTGCCCAGCGCGATGGACAACCGCCCGCTGAACTTCGAGGAGTTCATGAGCAAGACCGGGCAGACCGTCTACGTGTCGGCCACCCCTGGCCCTTTCGAGCGCGAGGTCAGCGACTCCATCGCCGATCAGATCATTCGCCCCACGGGTCTGGTGGACCCGCCCGTGTCGGTGCAGCCGATCACCGGCCAGATTGAGGACCTGCTGGGCCGGGTGCGTGCCAGGGCGGCGGTGGGCGAGCGGACCCTGGTCACCACCCTGACCAAGCGCATGGCCGAGGACCTGACCGAGTATCTGCTGGAAAAGGGCGTCAAGGCGCGCTACATGCACTCGGACATCGACAGCGTGGAGCGTCAGGTCATCATCCGCGATCTGCGCCTGGGACACTACGACGTGCTGGTGGGGATCAACTTGCTGCGCGAGGGCCTCGATCTGCCCGAGGTCTCGCTGGTGGCCATTCTGGACGCCGACAAGCCCGGCTTCCTGAGAAGCGAACGCGCCCTGATCCAGACCATCGGCCGCGCTGCCCGCAACCTGAACGGTGAAGTGGTCCTGTACGGCGACACGATCACCCCCGCCATGCGCTCGGCCATCGACGAGACGGCCCGCCGCCGTGAGAAGCAGACCGCTTACAACGCGGAACACGGCATCACGCCCACCACCATCATCAAGGGCGTGCGGAACGTCATTCGCGGCGAGGAAGTTCCAGAAGAAATCGGCAGCGCCACGGTGGGCAATGACCGCGACGCCCTGAACGCCCAGCTCACCGACTTGGAACTGGACATGTGGCAGGCGTCCGAGGATCTGGACTTCGAGCGGGCGGCCAGCCTGCGCGATCAGATCCGCGCCATCGAGGCCAAGTTGCAGGGCAAGGAATTCAGGCAGGCAACCGTGCCGGGCCAGAAGGTGCGGGCGCGCGGACGGCGGTAGAGACCGTCTGATCCAGTTGCCTGCGCCAAAGTAGCCCGCGCGGCCTCAGCCATCGGCATCAAAGTCAAGCGAGAGGGCACGCGCAAAGCAGGGGCATCTCTTCAGATCACAGCGCCCTCTAAAAGGTTGGGCGCTATTGTGCTGTTGAGGGGAGCGTTGCGCGGGGGCTGGCTTTCCCGGCAATGGCAAAGGCGGGGCCGGAATGACCGGCCCCGCCTTTCAAGCCTCCGCCTCAGCCCGGCTGCGCGGCTTCCTCGGCCAGTTTCTCCTGCTCTCTGACCACTTCCTGGTCGATCCTCTCGCCCAGAGCGGCGGCGATCACGGCGGCCTGCTCGCGGGCGTGGACGCTGGCGTACCCGGCGGCGGTGCTGGCGCTGCGGGGACGGCTGGAGTGGCTCAGCACCTGACCAGGGGCCAGCACGCTTTCCAGATCCTCCCAGATCATCAGCCACGCCCCCTGGTTTTCCGGTTCTTCCTGTGCCCACACCACCTGCGCGCCGGGATGGCGGGCCAGTTCGGTGCGCAGGGCGTCGATGGGGAAGGGATAAAGCTGTTCCAGACGGATCAGGGCCGTTCCGGCATAGGCGTCCTGATCGGCGTCTCGCGCCTCCACCAGCTCCCAGTGCAGCTTGCCGCTGCTGATCACCACGCGGTGCGCGCCGGTCACCTCGTAATCGCCGATCACCTCGGAGAAGCGCCCGTCGGTGAGGTCGGACAGCGGATTCATCGCCTGCTTGTTACGCAGCAGGCTCTTGGGCGTCATCACGATCAGCGGCTTGCGGTACGGGCGCAGGACCTGACGGCGCAGCAGGTGGAAGATCTGGGCGGCGCTGCTGGGCACCACCACCTGCATGTTCTTCTGGGCGCACAGCTGCAAGTAGCGCTCCAGGCGGGCGCTGGAGTGTTCCGGTCCCGCGCCCTCGTAGCCGTGGGGCAGCAGCAGGGTCAGGCCGCTCAGGCGCAGCCATTTGCTCTCGGCGGCGCTCAGGAACTGATCGATCACGGCCTGCGCGCCGTTGGCAAAGTCGCCGAACTGCCCTTCCCAGGCCACCAGCCCCTTGGGCTCGGAGGTGGAATAGCCGTACTCGAAAGCCATCACCGCTTCCTCGGACAGGGTGCTGTCGATAACCTCCGCGCGCCCCTGATCGGGCGAGAGGTGGGCCAGTGCCATGTACTCCTCATTCAGCGGGTCCTGAGCATTCTGATTGTGCAGGACAGCGTGGCGGTGGACGAAGGTGCCGCGCCCGCTGTCCTGACCCACCAGCCTGACACCGTACCCCTCGTCGAGCAGCGTGGCGTAGGCCAGCATCTCGCCCATGCCCCAGTCCAGCGGCTGTTCGCCGCGCGCCATTGCCGCCCGCGCCTTCAGCACGCGCTCGACGCCCCGGTGCGGCTGGAAGTTCTCGGGCACGCTGGCGAGCTTTAGGCCCAGCTCTTCAAGCTTCTCGCGGGGAACGGCAGTGGAGACTTCGTCCTCCCAGCGGGTGCCGGTGTATTCAGACCAGTCCACGGCCAGGGCGCTCTGGGCCAGATTTTCCATCTCGGCCACCACCGGAGCCCCGGCGTCGAGCTTGTCGCGGAAGCTGTCGATCAGCGCGTCGCCCTCGCCCGCCTCCAGCACGCCCGCCTCTTCCAGTTTCGCGGCATACAGCGCGCGGGTGCCGGGGTGCTTGTCGATCTCGCGGTACATGATCGGCTGGGTCATGCGCGGCTCGTCGCCCTCATTGTGGCCGTTTCGGCGGAACGAGATCAGGTCGATGAACACATCCTTGCCGAACTCCTGGCGGTAGGCCAGCGCGAGGTCACCGCAGAACACCACGGCCTCGGGATCGTCACCGCTGACGTGCAGCACCGGGGCGTTCGCCACCTTGGCAATGTCGGTGCAGTAGCGGCTGCTGCGGGTGTCGCGCGGATCGCTGATGGTGAAGCCCACCTGGTTGTTGATCACGATCCGAACCGCGCCCCCGGTGGCAAAGCCGCGCAGCCGCGACAGGTTCAGCGTTTCCATGACCACGCCCTGCCCGCTGACCGCCGCGTCGCCGTGGATGGTGATGGGCAGCACGGTCTTGCGCTCGGTGTCGCCGCGCCGATCCTGACGGGCACGCACGCTGCCGTGAACGACGGGGGAGACGATTTCCAAGTGCGAGGGGTTGAAGGCCAGGGCCAGGTGCATCGGCCCGCCAGGGGTCCGCACGTCGCTGGAGTAGCCCATGTGATACTTCACGTCTCCGGCCACGTCGGGATTGTCGCTCAGCTTCTTCTTGCCGTCGAACTCGTCGAACAGCACGCTGGGCGGTTTGCCGAAAATGTTGACCAGCGTGTTCAGGCGGCCACGGTGGGCCATGCCGATCACCACTTCCTTGACGCCGTAGTTCCCGGCCTGCTGGATGATGCGGTCCATCAGCGGGATAAAGCTCTCGGAGCCTTCCAGGCCGAAACGCTTGACGCCGGGGTATTTGTTCTTGAGGTACAGTTCCAGCCCTTCCGCCGCGTTCAGCTTCACCATGATGCGGCGGCGCTCCTCCTTGCTGAAGGCGTAGCGGCCCTGGCCCTGATTGCGCTCGATCCGCTCCTGGAACCATTTGCGCTCGTTGGCGGGCAGGTAGTTGAACTCGAAGCCGATTGAACCGGTGTAGGTGTCCTGAAGCTGCGCGATCACGTCCCGCAGCGGTCCGCTGAACGGCCCCTCGTTCACCGTCTCGTTCAGATCGGCTTCCGACAGGCCGTAGAATTCGGGAGTCAGCTCGGGAACCACCGGCTGGCCGCGCATTTTGAGCGGATTGTTGCGGGCGCTGATGTGACCGTACACGCGGTAGGCCGTCACCAGGGCGCCCCCAGCCTGCTGCGCGCCGCTGCCGCCCGGGCTTGCGGCGGGTGCCCCCCCCCGGCGGCTCTGGCCGAGGTTGTAGAAGGCCTGCTGAACAGGCGAGTGCAGGGCCTCCTGGGTTCCGCCGCGCAATTCGTCAAAAAGGGTCCGCCACTCGGCGTCCACGCTTTCAGGATCGGTCAGGTAGGTCTCGTACAGCCCCTCGATAAAGGCCGCGTTCCCGCCGGACATGATGGTCTGCCACTGCGTCATAACGCCTCCTAGCATACCCTTCTGCCACCACCCAAAGGTGCCCTCTGTAGCCCCTGGCACGTGGGCGGGCGGGGGTTCCCCACCGGGTGACAGGGCAGCCCGTAAGATACGGCCATGAAAATCGTTTCCCGCATTGTGGTGGCGCTTGGCCTGGCGATCTTCGTGGTGTCGCTGCTGCTGCTCGGTAAGGACGTTATTGACATCAACCAGTTGCACGCCGTTGCCAACGCCAACCGCTCCACCAACTTTCCCAGTCCGCTGAACAATGTCCTGATCACCTTCGGGCTGGCGGTGGTGGGCGGCTTTCTTCTGGGCCTTGGCCTGACGCTGCCGCGCCGCCGGGCACGCGAATAGCACAAGGACAAAGGGGAGGGTTGCCCCCTATTTCAGAGCGTCAATCAGCTCGTCCTTGCTCATCTTGCTGCGGCCCCTGATGTCCTTTTCCTTGGCGCGGTTGTACAGCTCGTCGCGGGTCAGATTGGACAGGGCGGCATTGGGGTTGCCGGTGCCCTGGGTGCGCTTGTTGGGGGTGCGCCCTTCCTCACGGCGGTGCTTGTTGACCGTGCGGCCCGCAATCTCCTCGGCACGGTCCTCGTCCACCCCGCGTTGCAGCTCGCTGTCCTTGACGTGCTGGTACTGGCGTTCGTCCTTCTTGCTCCAGGCATCTGGCATAGGGATTCCTCCTGTGCCTGCACGCTAGGAGCCGCGCCACGGCAACGAGTGAGAAAGGCGGTCACCCCCGCTTCATTCAGCCCCCGGCATCCGTGGTGACCACTGCCTGAACGCGCCCCACCTCGCCGGTGGTCAGGCGGACCTTGATGCCGTGCGGGTGTGTGGCGGAACCCGTCAGTAACCCCGCCACCACGCCGCGCGTGAGCTGACCGCTGCCCTGGTGGTGCTTCTGCACGATGTCCACCGTCAGGCCAAGGCGAACTGCCGAGCGGGGCGGCACGCTCATGCCTGTCCTCCCAGCCGCCCGATCAGCGCGCGGGCCACAGCGGGTAACGGGCCGGCAATGTCGGCAGGCATTAGCGGGTTCTGGGCCTGACCGGGACGTTCCACGAAAGCCGTCCGCAATCCCGCTGATTTGGCCCCCGCAATGTCCCAGCCGTGGGCCGCCAGCAGCCAGCTTTCGTGGGCATGGGCGCCCGTCCGCGACAGTCCGTACTCGTAGGCCGCCCGCCCCGGCTTGAGCATCTGGCCCGGGTCCACCGAGACCGCGCCGTCCACAAGATCGGCGAAACCGGCGTTTTCCAGCTGGGCGTTCAGCACGGCCTGGGGATTGTTAGTCAGGCAGATCAACCGCGCCCCGCCTGCGCGCAGAATGTCCAGGCCCTCGCGGGTGTCAGCGTGGGCCGGGAGCATGCGAATGCCTGCCGACAGCTCGTCCTGAAACTGTCCGCTCACTTCCTGCCCGCGTGCCTCGCCCAGTGCCTGCAGCGCTGCGCCGCCCAGCGCCGAGAAGTCGCGGTATTCGCCCAGCAGCGTGTGGGTCAGGGCCAGTTGCAGCAGCAGGCCAAACCACTGCGTCCTGGCCCCCGAATCGCCGAATGCTTCCACGAACAGCCCGTCCAGCGCCGAGAGATCGAGCAAGGTCTCGTTCATGTCCAGAAAGACGGTGGGGGTCATGGGAATCAGGGTAACAGGTGGGATGCTCCGGTCCTGTCTCCTTGAACCGTCAGCTTGTTCCTGGGTCAGCCGCCCATCCGCACCCTGTAGTCGTCAATGGCAGCGCGTTCCAGCACAGGAATAAAAGGCCCGAGCTCGACATCCAGCCACCCCGAGGACTTGTCCGACAGCCCGATCTGCGCTTCACGCGGCCACGCCCCGATCACCTGCAAGCGGTCTGCGGTGGGCGGGTGCGAGGCGTCCAGACGAACGTTACGCGCCTGGCCTTCCTCGCGTGCTTTTGCCCAGCGTTCCGGGGAGGCCGCGTCCCACATGCGGCGCAACTCTGCGAAGACATGGGGCGCTTCGGGGCGCTGCCACTGCTTGTGCAGGGCGCTGTCCAGCAGGTCTGCCAGGTACATGCGGTCCAGCGCGTGGGCGGTGGCCTGCGAACCGGCCACGCGGGCGGCCAGCAGATCGGCCCGGAATTCGGCGGCCTGTTGCTGCGCCCCCACCAGGTTCAGCATCAGCGAGTACACGCCCAGCGGCACCAGCGCCATCAGGCGTGACATGAGGTTGGACACGGCCTGAAGATGCTCGGCCTGGTACTCCATCCAGGCGTCCGGTGTCAGGACAGACACGGCGTGATCCAGCACATTGAGGGCCGCCGCCACCACTCCCGAGCGCGTGGGATCGCCACTGCGTAGGTGCGCCAGCTCATGCGCGATGACCGCCACGCGTTCCTGCGGGCGCATGCCAAACCATAGCCCCAGGCCGAGCCCCAGTGTTGGGGTTCCCCGCCATCCGGTGCGGGCCATGAACGCATTGACCTCCGGCGTCAGCACGATCCGCACAGGCGCACGAACGTCCAGCGCCCCGGCCACCTGGGCCACCAGCGCGTGCAGTTGGGGCGCTTGCTCCGCCGTGACCTCCACGCCCCAGGGAGCGGGAAAACGGGGGCGGGCCACCCAGGCAAACCCCAGCAGCCCCACGCCGCCCAGTGCGCACAGGAGCCGGACAAAGACGTGCGCCTCTCCCCACAGCCCCAGCGCCACCAGCGCCCACCACAGTCCCACGGCGCTCAGCGCGGCATAGACCAGGATCACCAGCACCGCCAGCGCCTGCCCCAGTGCTGCTCGCGCCGATGGGGCGGGGACCGCCCTCTCCACGAAGGCGTCACGCAGCCGGGCCGATTCCCGCTGCGCCATCCCTTGCCACATTCTGCCCAGCACACCCGCTGAAGACCGCACCATGGCTGAAGAATAGAGGGGCCACCCAGATGGTTTTGCCGCATATCTTTCGCGCCCGCAAGAGCTGGGCCGGGGCAGCGGAGGAGGGGCATGACCCGGACCCTCTGATGCCCATAACCAATGGCGGTGACGCAGGATGACGGCGCCCAGGCACGAGGAAACCACACAGCTGTACTCACCACCCGGTGTGGTCAATGTATGGAGAAACTCCTGTTGGAAGTGTCGAAGGGGGTGGCCTAGACTGGCCGCATGACAAAACAGCCGCCCAACCGCCCGCCGCGTGCGGGGCTTCCGCCGCAGGAACGCGACTCGCTGAACAGTGTGGAAACGCAGGAATGGCTGGACTCTCTGGCTTACGTGCTGGCCGACGCGGGGGACCACCGCGCAGCGGAACTGCTGACTGAGCTTGATCATTACGCCTATTTCCAGGGTGCACCCATCGAGTTCAAGCAGAACACCCCGTACATCAATACCATCGACGTCGAGGCCCAGCCCGAATATCCCGGCAACGAGGAACTGGAACGCAAATTCCGCAACGCGATCCGCTGGAACTCGGTGGTCATGGTGCTGCGCGCCAACAAGGCCAGCGACGGCATCGGCGGTCACCTCGCCACCTACGCCAGCGCCGCCGAGTTGCTGGAAGTGGGTTTCAACCACTTCTTCCGCGGGCCGGAAGCCGGACAGGACCGCGATCTGGTGTTCTACCAGGGCCACGCTTCTCCCGGTGTGTACGCCCGCAGCTTCCTGGAAGGCCGCTGGGACGAGGGCCGCATGAACCGCTTCCGGCGCGAGCTGTCGCCGGACGGCCCCGGCCTGTCCAGCTACCCCCACCCCTGGCTGATGCCCGACTACTGGGAATTTCCCACCGTCAGCATGGGTTTGGGGCCGATTCAGGCGATCTACCAGGCGCGCTACATTAAGTACCTGGAAAACCGGGGCCTCAAGCCCAAAGGGGACGCCCGCGTGTGGGCCTTCCTGGGCGACGGCGAGATGGACGAGCCGCAGAGCATCGGCGCGATCCGCTTTGCCGCCTACGAGAACCTGGACAACCTGATCTTCGTTCTGAACGCCAACCTCCAGCGTCTGGACGGCCCGGTACGCGCCAACTCCAAGGTCATTCAGGAGTTCGAGGCACTGTTCCGGGGCGCGGGCTGGAACGTGATCAAGGTGATCTGGGACAGCAAGTGGGACGAGCTGCTGGAAAAGGACTACAACGGCGACATCGTCAAGCGCTTTGAATTGCTGGTGGACGGCGAATCGCAGCGTTATGCGGCCTTCGGCGGCAAGGAATTGCGCGAGAAGTTCTTCAACACCCCCGAACTCAAGCGCCTGATCGAGGGCTGGTCCGACGCCGATCTGGAGCTGCTCAACCGTGGCGGCCACGACGTGCACAAGATCTACGCCGCCTACAAGGCCGCCACCGAACACAAGGGCAGCCCCACCATCATCATCCCGCGCACCGTCAAGGGTTACGGCCTGGGCGAGAGCGCGCAGGCCCGCAACGTGGCCCACAACGTCAAGAAGCTGGACGTAGACAGCCTCAAGGCCCTGCGTACCCTGCTGGAGCTGCCCCTCAGCGACGAGCAGGTGGAGCACATGGAGTACTACAACCCCGGCCCTGACAGCCCGGAAGTGAAGTACGCCCTGGAACGCCGCGCCGCGCTGGGCGGCCTGACTCCCTCGCGCCACGTCGAGTACCCGCACCCCACTGTGCCCACGGGCGAGTTCTACGAGGAATTCGCGGGGGGCAGCAAGGGCCGCGCCGTGTCCACGACGATGGCCGCCGTGTCGATCCTCAGCAAGCTGCTGCGCGACAAGGAGATCGGCAAGTACATTGTTCCCATCGTCCCTGACGAGGCCCGCACCTTCGGGATGGACGCCCTGGTGCCGCGCATCGGCATCTACAGCCCGCGCGGGCAGACCTACACGCCCGTCGACAGCGGCTCGCTGATGGTTTACAAGGAAAGCATCGACGGCCAGATGCTGGAAGAGGGGCTGACCGAGGACGGCGCGATGTCTTCGTGGATCGCCGCCGCCACCAGCTACGCCAACCACGGCGTGCCCACCATTCCCTTCTACGTCTTCTATTCCATGTTCGGCATGCAGCGCATCGGCGATCTGGTGTGGGCGGCGGCGGACCAGATGGCCCGCGGCTTCCTGCTGGGCGCAACCGCCGGGCGCACCACCCTGAACGGTGAGGGCCTGCAGCACCAGGACGGCAACAGCCACCTGCAGGGCTACGTGGTGCCGAACCTCAAAACGTATGACCCGGCCTTCGCCTACGAGCTGGCGGTGATCATCGAGGCGGGCATCCAGCGCATGTACGTGGACGGCATCAACGAGTTCTACTACATCACGGTGGACAACGAGAACGAGGTCCAGCCCGCCATGCCCGACGACGGGCGCAGCCACCAGGAAATCCACGACGGCATCATCAAGGGCCTGTATGTCTTCCAGCGCAGCCCCAACAAGAAGGCCAAGCTGCGCGCCCAGATTCTGGCCAGCGGCCCCGCGATGGACGCTGCGCAGAAGGCGGTGGAGATGCTGGAGGGCTACGGCGTGGCGGCGGACCTGTGGAGCGTGACCAGCTACAAAGAACTCCATCAGGACGCCTTGCTGACCCAGCGCCACAACATGCTCCACCCCACCGAGGAACCCAGGATCAGCTACCTGGCCCAGCAACTGAGCGCGGAGAACGCCCCCGGCGTCCTGATCAGCGTCAGCGATTACGTCAAGCTGGGCGCGGACGGCCTGAACGGCCACCTGGACCGCAAGCTGTGGACGTTGGGCACCGATGGCTTTGGCCGCAGCGAGGGTCGCGCCGAACTGCGTGACTTCTTTGAAGTGGATGCCAGGCATGTCGTCCTGGCCACCCTGTACGCGCTGCAACGCGACGGCAAGGTCAAGGGCGACGTGGTGGCGAAGGCGATTGCCGATCTGGGCATCGATCCCGAACGCGACGCGCCCGTCCTGCGCTAGTCCATCGTTCTCCCCTTCCTTCAATGTGGGGGAGGGGGAAACCGCACGGGGCACCGCAACGCTCCAGAACCCAAATTGAGACCTATCAATACTGATCCACAAGGAGCCTTCCAATGGCGACAGAACTGAAACTCCCCGATGTCGGGGACAACATCGAGAAGGGCACCGTCGTAACTGTGCTGGTGGGGGCGGGCGACACCATTCAAGAGGGCGATCCGATTATCGAGATCGAGACTGACAAGGCCGTCATCGAGGTTCCGGCCTCGGCGGGCGGCACCGTGGAGGCCGTCTCGGTCAATGTGGGCGACACCGTGAGCGTTGGCGGCACCATCCTGACTCTGAGTGGCGGTGATTCGGCCCCGGCGGCAGCGGCTCCCGCGCAGGTCTCCGCCCCTGCGGAGAACGTAGCGTCCGAGCAGGAGAAGGAGGCGGCAACCTCAGCCGCGCCCATCTCGGCGCCGGCCAGCTCGGGCGGCAGCTCCACTGTTGCGCTGCCCGATGTGGGCGACAACATCGAAAAAGGCACTGTCGTGACCGTCCTCGTCAATGTCGGCGACACGGTGAGAGAGGGCGATCCGGTTATTGAGATCGAGACCGACAAGGCCGTCATTGAGGTTCCCTCCAGCGCGGGCGGCACCGTGGAAAGCATCGGCGTGGCCGTGGGCGATACCGTGAACGTGGGCGGCACGATCCTTACCCTGTCGGGCGGCGGCAGCAGCGGCGGTGCAGCAGATGCCTCTTCCCAGCTTCCCGCAACCCAGGGCGGCGGGGATCAGACAGCCACCGTGGAATCCAGCACCACCGCCACTGACGCAGAGACGGCCAACCGTGTGGCGCAGGCCCAGCAGGAATCGCAGAAGGCCCAGGCCGCGCCGAAGGGTGGGCAGGGGGCAGGAGGGCAGGCCCCGGCTCCGGCCACTTCCGGCAACCACGACAAGACCCCCGCCGCCGCAGGGGCCACCACCCAGGCCCCCGGCGCGCAGCGGCCCTACAACACCCAGACCTACGACGGGCGCACAGTGGTTCCCGCCGCACCCAGCGTGCGCCGACTGGCCCGTGAGATCGGCGTGGACATCCACGATGTGCACGGCAGCGGCATCGCGGGACGTATCAGCGAGGAGGATGTGCGCCGCAGTGCCGGAACCCCGAGTGTGCAGCCTGCCG
This sequence comes from Deinococcus humi, assembly GCF_014201875.1. NCBI lineage: Bacteria > Thermotogati > Deinococcota > Deinococci > Deinococcales > Deinococcaceae > Deinococcus > Deinococcus humi. The sequence goes on from NZ_JACHFL010000012.1 coordinate 124,874, forward strand.
CCCTTACTCCTAGTGCTGGCGCTGCGCCCGCCCCTGCTGCCGCGCAGGTTCAGGCCGCGCCTCTGCCCAATTTCGAGAAGTGGGGCACGGTCAGGCGCGAGGACATGTCCGGCATCCGCAAGGCCACCGTGCGCTCCATGACGGCTTCGTGGACCACCATTCCAATGGTCACGCACTTCGACAAGGCCGACGTCACCGCCATGGAAGAAACCCGCAAACGCTTTGGCGCGCGCGTGGAGAAGGCCGGCGGCAAGTTGACCATGACCCACATCCTGATGAAGGTGGTGGCAAATGCGCTGCGCCAGTTCCCTAAATTCGGCGCGAGCCTGGATCTGGAAGCCCAGCAGGTGGTGTTCAAGGACTTCGTAAATATCGGCGTGGCGGTGGATACCCCGGTCGGCCTGCTGGTCCCGGTGGTCAAGGACGCCGACCGCAAGAGCATCACCGAGCTGGTGCTGGAACTGTCCGAGCTGGCAGGCCGGGCGCGCGAGCGCAAACTCAAGCCCGACGAGATGTCGGGAGCGACGTTCACGATTTCCAACCTGGGTGGGATCGGCGGCCACGCCTTCACGCCCATCGTCAACAGCCCCGAAGTTGCCATTCTGGGCGTCTCGCGCGGCGGCATGGAACCCGTGTGGAACAAGGAGAAGGGCGAGTTTGAGCCGCGCAACATGCTGCCCCTCTCGCTGACCTACGATCACCGCCTGATCGACGGCGCGGACGCGGCCCGCTTCGTGCGCTTCGTCGCCGAGGCGCTGGAGGATCCCTTCCTGATCAGTCTGTAATGGATTTCTGGAATATGGGTAGGCTGTAGCACCAGACAAAATTTGAGGAACCCCCGTCCAATGTGACGGGGTTTTCTTTTGTCGTGAAATTGTCAGGCTTTGTCCTGCATTCTCGCGGCGTGAAGAAATTCCTGCTCCTTGTTCCCGCCCTGCTCGCTGCTTGCGCGCCCGCCTACACTGGCCCTAAACCTGGCCCGAATGAGATCATCGTGGAAGCGGTCAGCACCCTCCCCACTCGTTCTAAGCTCTCGCCGGAAAACGAGGCAGGTGTAATGGGCTTTGCCATGATCTCTGCGCTCCTCGTCAATAACTTCCGGGAATCGCCTACTCGAATCGGTCTGCCTGCCGGCTACGAGAACTTCACGTTTCCGGAAAGCGAGGTTGACTCAGACAAACTCAAACTCCTGAGTGCAAAAGAAGAACCTGTCCACATCAAGATGAATTTGGTCGCTACTAATGCTGACACAAAGAACACCGTAAATCTTGAGTGGGAGAGCCGTCCTATCGGCGGCAAGTTATTAAGCGTGACCGTCAAGGCCAACAGCACCGACACCGCAGTCAATACCCGCACCATTGAGGATCGCCTGATCGCGCAGTTTGTTAAGCAAAATGGCATTCGCCTGATCGCCAGCGGACGCTGAGGCCGCACAACACGACAAGGCCCCGTCCATTGCGGCGGGGCCTTCCTGGTTTTGAACGCGGTCCATATGGACTGTCTGGCCATCGTCGTCTCAGGCGCGGTGTTCCAGGGTCGCCGAGAGCAGCGGTATGGCAATCACCATTTTTACTTCCATCTGGAAAGAGTTCAAGACAGGCTCAATGGGCATCCTGATTTTCTTATCTTTTCGCACAATTTCAGGATTAACGTGGTTCATGACCGCCTCACCGCGTTCGGATCAATGTCCGATCCCTTCCCGTCCGACCTCCCCCGCCCTGCTGGTCGCCGCAGGCATCGGTGCTGGCTTGCTGGTCCGGAACGCCACCAAGCCGCCGCCCACCCCGGAGCAGAAGCGAGAGACGGCCCTGAAGATCATGGAGGTGATGCTGCCCGAGAAGCGTGCCTTCGATGTGCGGCTGTGGGACGGCACGGTGCTGAGCGCTCCCAGGCAACCCGCCCGCGCCACCCTGGTGCTGAACAGTGACTACGCCCTGGACCGGATGTTGCGCTTTCCGCTGGACATTCATATGGGTGAAGCGTACCTGCGCGGCGACTACGACATCGAGGGTGATGTGGGCAGCGTGACCAGTCTCGGCGACGATCTGGAACTGACGCCCACCACGCTGCTTCGCCTGCTGGCGCTGTTACCCGCCCTGCGCCGTACCCGCGAGGGATCCCCTGATCCGCTGGCGATCACGGCCAAACTGGAAGGGCCGTCCCACAGTCGGGGGCGCGATCAGCAGGCCGTCCAGTACCATTACGACGTCTCCAACGATTTTTACAAGCTGTGGCTGGATCGCCGCATGGTCTATTCCTGCGCGTATTTTCCCATCGGCACCGAGACGCTGGACGAGGCGCAGGCCGCCAAGCTGGAGCACATCTGTCGCAAGCTGCGCCTGAAGCCGGGCGAGCGGCTGCTGGATATCGGCTGCGGCTGGGGCGGCATGGCGATCTACGCCGCGCAGCATTACGGCGTGCGGGTGCTGGGCGTGACGCTGTCCGAGGCCCAGCTCCGGGAGGGACAGGCGCGCGTGAGGGCGGCGGGGCTGGACGACTTGGTGAAACTGGAACTGCGTGACTACCGCGATGTGCTCAGAGACGGGGAACAGTTTGACAAGATCAGCAGCATCGGCATGGCCGAGCATGTGGGCAGCAGAAATCTCCCAGCGTACTTCGCCACCGCGTTCGCGGCCCTCAAGCCCGGCGGGCTGATGATGAACCATGCGATTGCCAGCCCCCCCAGTCCGCCCCGGCTGCCGCAGTGGGTAGAGGGCGGCAACTTCGCGGGCAAGTACGTCTTTCCCGACGGTGAACTGCAGCCGATTTACGAGACCCTGCAGCGCGCCTCCGAGGCCGGGTTCGAGGTGCGCGATGTGGAGAACCTGCGCGAACACTACGCCCTGACCCTGCGCCACTGGGCCGACAATCTGGAAGCGCACGGGAACGAGGCCCGCGCCGCGCTGGGCGAGCAGCGCTTCCGGTTGTGGCGTCTGTACCTGAATGCCTGTGTCCCGGCTTTCGAGCGCGGCAACCTCCTGATCTTCCAGAGCCTGCTTGCCAGACCGGACGCGGACCGCAGGGCGCATGTGCCCCTCAGCCGGGCAGACCTGTATACCTAGGGTGAAGCCTGTTTGGGTGCTCGCGTCACTGTCCACGAGGTCTGCGCCAGCGGCTGAGGCCGCACCGAGCCCTTTGCGGGATAGAGCAGGAGTTCCACGCGCTGCTCCCTGACGTCGTACAGGTTGCCGCCGAGCTTGAGCAGCGGTGTGGGACCGCTGGCCGGCGCGGTGACGGGCAGCGTGGTGATGGTGGAACAGCTGCGTTGACAGGCCCGCAGGGACACGCGGTAGGGGCCGGGCGGCAGATTCAGGCGCACGAACGCCTGATAGTTCTGGGTGTCCGTGACCTTGCGGGGGGCGATCAGCGCGTCCAGCGAGGCCTGGATGGGGGGGGCGGGGCGCAGGGCGCCCACCAGCAGCGGAAACGAGAGTGCGGCCAGCAGCCCCGCCGCTGTGACGCCCCCGGCCCAGCCCACGGCGGGGGAACGCTGGGGCATGCGTGCCAGCACGGTGCCCACCGTGACCCAGAACAGCTCGCCCACGAAGGGGCCAGGAACGATCAGGGTGTTGTCATTGGCGGTGGCGATCAGTAGCCCCGAGAGGATGGCGAGGCCCAGTGGATCGTGCTGCCGCCAGGCCGCCGCCGCCGCCGTCCCCAGCAGCACGAACAGCCCCAGCAGCCCCAGCGGCCCGCTCTCGGCCAGCTCCTGCAGCGTGACGTTGTGGGCGATCAGCCACGGCTGGCCCAGGCGGTCTATCCACGCCGGACAGGGGGTCACGCTGCCGTCAGGGGCTGGCCACAGCGTGCAGCCCTCACCGGGCGGAGACAGCCGCGCGCCCAGGCGGTAGCTGCCCACCCCGCTGACGGGCGCGCTGCGGATCACCGACAGGGCGTTGTTCCAGACCAGATCACGTCCGGAAGTGTCGCCATTGCTCAGGCGACTGATGGCGGGCAGGTCCAGGCGCTGTCCCAGGTAAAAGCCCCCGGCCAGCAGCGCCGCCCCGGTCAGAATGCCCAGCGCCACCCGCCGGCTCTGGCGAACGGCAAAACCCAATGCAGCGCCTATCAGAGCGGCAGCCAGCGGTCCCCGGCTGCCGGACAGTAGCAAAATGCCCAGCGCCACCGTGCCCAGCGGTACGCGCCACCACAGGCGGCCCCCTGCGAAAAGGGCCAGCCAGATTCCCGCTGCTCCGGCCAGTCCCAGCGTGATGGGCGTCATGTAGGGATGGCCCAGACGCTGGCTGAGAGGGTTGAGGCCGCTCTCGACGGTCAGACCCAGCGCCGTGATGTACACCACCGCCAGACCGACCCCCAACGGGGCCAGTTGCCGGGCACTGCTCAGGGACGCTCCTACTGCGATAAAGCCAAAAATGAGCAGCGTGCGCGCCAGCGCCAACCCGGAATTGATCAGCGGCTCGGGGGTCAGCAACGCTGGAAGTTGCTGACTCAGAGCGTAAAAACCCAGCACCCACCACGCTGCCCCCGGCAGACGCCGCAGTGCTGGGAGCGCGAAGACCGCCACCGGGGCCAGAAAGTACAGGGGGGCCAGCAGGGCCAACCACACGCGCAGCCACAGCGGGGGCGCGGCAACAGACGCTGGGAGCTGGCGTGAGGGGTCAGTCGCGGTCATGGATGGACCGGTTCAGAAAGAGAGTGCCTAGAGCAAAGACTGAAAAAGGAGATCTTTTCTCCTAGCCCTGCTGGCCGCGGGCCGGTCACCCGTTGCTCAGCCCCGTCCTGTGGGCAGTACCGGGGCCGCGTCCGCCTTCTGGTCCGCCGTGCCGTAGGCGTAGGCGTAGTACGAATCGCCCGTCCGGGCCACCTTATTCAGCACGATGCCCAGGACATTCACGCTGGCAACCCGCGCGTTCTGCAGGCTGCGCTCCACGTCGTTCAGGCGGGTCTTGCCGCCTTCCACCACCAGAATCACGCCGTCGGTGTAGGGGGCCACAGCCAGCGTATCGGGCAGGCCCAACATGGGGGGGGTGTCGATCAGCACGTAGTCGTAGCCCTGCGCCCAGCGGTCCAGATAGGTCCGGAAGGCGGGCTGGTTCAGGATGCTGCCCGCGCCGTCCCCCCGGTGGGGGGTCCCGGCGGGCAACAGATCCACATTGGTGGCCACGTTGGTGGCGTGGGCTGCGTCGGGCCTTAGGAACATCTCGGTCACGGTGTTGGCGGGCGGCAGGGCAGAGTCGGTGCCGGGCAGCGGGTGCGTGCCGATCCGGTCGGGCGCCCACACCTTGAGCTGGGTGGGGCGGCGTAGGTCGGCGTCGATGACCAGGACCTTCTGACCGGCGGCTCCCAGGCTCTCGGCCAGCGCCGCCGTCATGGAACTCTTACCCTCACCGGGGTAGGAGCTGGAAATCACCAGGCGGCGGTGGCTGCCATCGCCCAGCATGGACTGCACGTTGATACGCAGGAAGCCGATGCTCTCGTACAGCGGCCCGCTGTGGCTGGCGGGCAGGAATCCGGCGCTCATGTTGCGGCGCCGCACCAGCGGCAGCTGCGCCAGCACCGGCAGGCCCAGTGGCAGCAGATCCTCGGTGCCGTTGACCCGGCGGCGCAGACTGTCGCTCAGCAGCACCAGCCCAGTCACCAGGAACAGCGAAAGCAGCCCGGCCAGCGCCGCATTGCGCAGCGGGCGCGGCGACACGGGACGGTTGGGGGCCACCGCGTCGGCCACCGGGATCAGCGTGCCGGTTGCTGCCGTTTCCAGAACGGCCATTTGCGACAGGTTTTGCAGCACCTGGCCGCGCGCCGCCACCAGGCTCTGGCGCTCCAGCGGGTCATTGATTGAGTCGATGCGCGCCGTCAGGTTCTGGAGCTGGGCCTGCAGGCTCTGGCGCGAGCGGGTCACGCTCTGCTTGGCGCGGTCATTGTCCCAGGCCAGCAGCGCAGCGACGCCGTCCTCGGCCAGCTGGCGGGCTGCCTCGGGCGTCTCACCCTGCGCCTGGATCTCGTACACACCGCGCTGCTGGGTGTCCAGGCGGGCACGCACCTTCAGGCGGCTGAACGCGTTGGCCGAGAGCTCCTTGCTCAGGTCGCTGCTCATCTTGCCCACAATCTCGGGAGGTAGATCGCTCTTTTCGAGCCTGTCAATGATGGTCGTGACCAGACTGCGGCTGTGCAACACCTGTTCCACCGCTCCCTGGGGCAGTGGGGGGGCCGTGACCAGCGTGTTGTTGATCAGCGAGTTCTGGGCGTTGCTGTCCACTGCGATGATGCTGGCGCTGGACTCGTAGACCGGAGCCTGCCGGCTGGACAGCAGATATGTCGCCCCGGCGACCACCACAGGCGTCAGGATCAGGAGCGGCGCGTACCGTCTGAGGGTGCCGAAAACCTGTCGGAGGTCAATTTGATCCGCATTCACGGGACGGGGAGGCGCACTCTGCATTCAAAATGAGTGTAACCTCTGAAAGTGAGGAACCCTCACATTTGATTAAGCAGAGTAAGTGAAACTCGTCCTAGAAGGGCCGACTCTCACCTATGTCCATCATAAACGGACTCCTCCTAGATCACGCCCCCACCCAGCATCAGCCGCAGCGCGCCCAGTACGGCCACGATTGCGTTCAGCGTAAGGGCGCCCCGGTCACGCCCCAGTGCCCCGAAGATCAGGCCCAGGACAGCAGGAGGCAGGACGAAAATCCAGTTGAGCCAGCCGAAAAAGGGCAGGAAGCCCAGCAGCAGGCCGAGCGCGGCGAGGATTCCGAAAACCAGCGAAAGGACTCTCATGCCTTCAGGTACGCGCCAGATGGAAAGGAAGTTGCGTGCAGACAGGTGGAGTTTGGAGGCGCTAGCCTGACACGGTGACCTCCTCTGCCCCCAAAAAACCCGCTGGGCGCGGCGTGGCGCCTCTGCCAAAGGGAGCCAGGGAGCGCGCTCCGCAGGTGCTGGCCTCGCTTGAACGGCTGTATCCCGATGCCCGCACCGAGCTTGCTTTCAGGACGCCCTTTGAACTGCTGGTCGCCACTGTCCTGAGTGCCCAGGCGACGGACGTCAGCGTGAATGCCGCCACGCCCGCCCTGTTCGAGAGGTATCCCGACGCCCATGCCATGGCCCAGGCTGAAGCGGAGGACCTCGAGCCGTTTATCCGGCGCATCGGGTTGTTTCGGGGCAAGGCCCGCAATCTGGCGGCGCTGGCCCGGCTGCTGGTGGAGCGGCACGGCGGCGAGGTGCCGGATGATTTTGAGGCGGTGGTGGCCCTGCCCGGCGCGGGCCGCAAGACTGCCAACGTGGTCCTGAGCAACGCTTACGGCTTTCCGGCCATTGCCGTGGACACCCACGTGGGCCGCCTGTCGCGCCGCCTGGGCCTGAGTGTGCAGACCAACCCGGACCGGGTGGAAACGGATCTGCAAAAGCTGTTTCCCCGCGAACGCTGGGTCTTCCTGCATCACGCGCTGATCCTGCACGGGCGGCGCGTGTGCATGGCCCGCAACCCGCAGTGTGGAGCGTGCGAATTGGCAGCGTTCTGCCCGAAAGTCGGGGTGGAGGCTTGAGGAGACGTCCCCTGACACACCGTGAGACGCCCCTCTGATGACCTGGCGATTCTCCCCGCAGGTGTGGCTGTACCTGACCACCTCGTTGTCCTTCGGGTTGGCGCAGGCGTTTCTGGCACTGTTCCTGAACTTCTACCTGCGGGCGCTGGGGCTGGGGCCGGAGTGGCAGGGTGTCATGAACGCGCTGCCGGCGTTGACGCTGGTCTTTCTCAGCCTGCCCGCCGTGGCGCTGGCCCGGCGCATCAGCAACGCGCACACCATCAAGATCGGGGTGGCCCTGAGTCTGGTGGGCACACTGATTCTGGCGCTGGCCGGGGGTGCGGGCGGGGTGGTGGTCGGCGCACTGGTCCAGGGGGCGGGCGCGGCGCTGCTGACCGTCGCCGGCTCACCCTTCATGGCCAACAACAGCGACGAGCGCAGCCGCGTGACCCTGTTCAGTGTCCAGAGCGCGTTAATGACCGGCGCGGGCTTTGTCGGCAACATGCTCGGCGGGCGCGTGCCGGAAGCCTACGCGCAGATCACGTCTACCGAGCCGGATGGACTGGGGGCGCTGCGAACGGCCCTGTTCGCAGCCACCGCGCTGCAACTGCTGGGGTTGCTTCCGGCCCTGAAACTGAAACCCAGCGGCAAGTCCTCGCAGAGCGGACGGAGCTTTGCCGTGCGCGACAAGGCGACGATGTTCCGGCTGATCTTTCCCAACCTGCTCGTCGGCCTGGGGGCCGGCGCCACCATTCCCTTCCTGAACGTGTTTATCGAGGGTAAATTCAGGATTGACTACGCCAGTCTGGGCCAGCTGTTCGCGTGGGCCAGTCTGGCGACGGCGGCCACCGCGCTGCTTCAGCCGCTTCTGGTGCGCCGACTGGGGCAGTTGCAGGTGGTCTTGCTGGTGCAGGCCAGCAGCCTGCCGTTCCTGGCATTGCTGGGCTTCGCGCCGCACCTGTGGATGGTCACCCTGGCCCTGTTCACACGCGGGGCCCTGATGAACGCCGCGGGGCCGGTGTACGGAGCCTACGCCATGTCCTCGCTGGAGGAAAATGACCGCCCCATGTACTCGGCCCTCAACGTGATCGCCTGGGACTCGGGCTGGGCCGTCAGCAGCGTGGTGGCGGGCGTGGTACGCGGCCAGTTGCCATTCGCTCTGGCCTTTCAGTTGCTGTTTGCGTGGACCCTGCTGATGTACGCCGGCAGCGTGCTGGCCATCTACCTGGGGCTATACCGCCCGGCGCGACGCCAGGCCCTGACCTCGCCGGTGTAGGGAAGGGGCAAACCCTAAGCCCCCGCCCCGGCCTCAAGGCAATCCGTCTCACATCCCGGCTTCCTTATCTCTGTTAGCCTATTTTGTTCGAGTGGGGCCGCCCTTTGTCGTGTCGAAACCGGTGTCCCTCAGCAGCAGGCCAGCTTCTATCTAGGCCAGAGGGGTGATTTTTTGACCGCAGCAGCCAAACAACCAGTACCAGATCTTTTTCCAGCGCCTATCAAGTCCGTTGAGGCCGACAGCCCCGCCGCACAAGCAGGGGTGCGCCCCGGCGATGTGCTGCTGCGCGTCAACGGCGAGGCCGTGACCGACGTGCTGGCCTACCGCCATCGGCTCTCCCAGGGCCGGGCCACGTTGGAAATTGCCCGCCCCAAAGAGGCACCGCGCGCCATGACTGGCGTGCCCGGCACCGCGCAGGACCACCACCGCCTGCAGATGGTGGCGCCGCCCAGCCTGGACGACACCTTCACCTTCGACGTGGAGTGGGAAGATCCGGGCCTGGAATTCGAGGAAGTGCTGTTCGACGGCATTCACCTCTGCGCCAACAAGTGCGATTTCTGCTACGTCCATCAGATGCCGCGCGGCTTTCGCAAGAGCCTGTACATCATGGACGACGACTACCGCCTGTCCTTTCTCTACGGCTCGTTCGTCACGCTGACCAACCTGTCTGAGAGCGATATCAACCGGATTCTGGACGAGAACCTGTCGCCGCTGTATGTCTCGGTGCACACGGCCAACCAGGACCTGCGCCAGAACATGATGAAGTGGTGGAAACTCAAGGTCAAAGACCAGCAGGCCGTGCAGATCCGCAGCATGATCGAGCGGCTGGAATCCATCGATCTATACACCCAGATCGTGCTGGTGCCCGAGCGCAACGACGGCGAGAACCTTGACGACACCGTGGAGTATCTGAGCAGCCGCCCCAACGTGATCAGCGCGGCGGTGGTGCCGATTGGCCTGACCTCGCACCGCACCAATCTGCCGGACGTGCGGACGTTCAACAGGGAAGAGGCCCGCGACAGCCTGCGCCGCCTGAACGTGTGGCGCAAGAAGTTCCTGAACGAGCGCGGTACCCGTTTCGTGTTCCCCTCCGACGAACTGTACCTGCTGGCCGGCGAGCCGTTGCCCAGCGAGGAGGAGTACGAGGGCTTTCCCATGCTGGAAAACGGCGTGGGCATGATCCGTGACTTTCTCACCGAAGATTTGCCCGAATTGCCTGCCTCCCTGCCGGAGCCGCGCAAGGTGATTCTGGGCACCGGTACGCTGTTCGCCGAATCGCTGGACCGCGCTGTGGAACCCTTGCGGGCCATTGGGGGTCTGACGCTGGAGGTCCGCGCCGTGACCAACAAGACCTTCGGCCCCGTGACTACGGTGGCGGGCCTGCTGACCGGACGCTGCTTTCGGCACGCCATTAAGACGGGCGAGGCCGATCTGCTGATCGTCCCGCCCACCACACTGCGCTACGGCACCGAGCTGATGCTGGACGACGTGAGCCTGGGCGAGTTGCGCCAGGAATTCCGCATGGACGTGCGGGCGGGCGGCGCGACGCTGGGTGAACTGGCCCGCGTGATTCTGGACGGCGCCCAGAGCAGCGGCCACCAGTGGGGCATGAGTGCCCACGCGGTCAAGGACAGCGGCCACACGCCACTGGAAATCGAGGTGCCCGAACGGGGGATGCGCGGGCAGGCGTAGGGACAGCCAGGTCACCAGATGGTCCAGCCGCGAGCAAACGTGTTGCGGCTGGACCTTTTGGGTTAGGCCTCACGGCCCACGTTATGAAGGGCTAGGGCACCACCACCTTTCCGAGTGTGCCGTATTGGACCACCACGGCCTCACCCACGGCCACCGCCGTGCCCTCGCGCACCAGCGCCACCACAGCGCCGCCGAAGCCCGCCCCGGTGATCCGCGCTCCGAACACGTCCGCCTGGGCCTGCAACAGCGCCACCAGCTCGTCCACTTGGGGGTGTGACACCTCGTAATCGTCGCGCAGGCTGGCGTGCGTGGCGTTCATCAGCTGGCCGAAGGTGGCAGCGTCGGCCTCTAGCCCGGCCAGTACGCGAGTGTTCTCGGACACCACGTGGCGGGCACGTTCCCGCAGAGGAGAGGGCAGCGTTTCCACCGCCGCAATGTCGGTCACGTCGCGTAGTTGCGGGACACCCAGCAACTCGGCTGCCGCTTCTACCTGGGCGCGGCGCTCGTTGTAGCCGCTCTCGGCCAGACGGCGCGGCACGCCCGAGTCCATCACCAGCACCTCGGCCCCCGCCGGAAACGGCACGGCGCGGCGTTCCAGGCTGCGGGTATCGATCAGCAGCATGGTCCGGGTGTCGGCCAGGCTGCTGGCGAGCTGGTCCATCACGCCGCACTGGACGCCCACGAACTCGTGTTCCACCTGCACGCCGCGTAGTGCGAGGGCCACGTTGTCCAGATCGAGGCCGTACAGCTCGCGCAGAGCCCGCAAGGTAGCCACCTCCAGCGCTGCGCTGCTGCTTAGCCCGCCGCTGGGCACTTCACTGGTGACGTGGACATTCAGCCCCTCGGTCACGCCGCTCAGGTTCAGGCAGCCGGTCAGGTAGGGGGCGAAGTCCTCGCCCACCTCTCCCACCGGGACATGCAGCGTCCGGTCAAGATTGGCGCTGTACAGCACATGCGTGTCGGTGCCGTTGCGTCGGAGGCCCACCGTTGCCCGCTGCGGAATGGCGGTGGGCAGCACGAAGCCACCCTGGTAGTCGGTGTGCTCACCCAGCAGATTCACCCGCCCCGGCGCAGAGGCCGAGACTTCTGGTGCCTGCCCGAACACCTGCTCAAACGTGGTCAAGATTCACCTCCCGTAGTTCTGCGGCCGCCACTTCGGGGAACTTGTCGTTGGCGAATTCGCCCGCCCCCTGCTCCGTGCCGGCCAGATACTTCATGCGGCCTGGGGCCCGCAGGTACGGGTACAGCTCGATGTGGAGGGGAAACTCGGGATGGGGTGCGTCCAGCGGCGCTTGATGCACGGTCAGCAGGTACGGCATCCGCACGCCGAACAGGGCGTCCAGACGCAGCAGCGCGTCCTTCAGCACCCGGGCAAAAGCGTCGCGCTCCTCGTCCGTCAGCTCGGACAGCAGGCTGACCGGACGGGTGGGCACAATCCACGTCTCGTAGGTGTAGCGCGCAAACGGCGGCACCACGCTCAGCGCCGCTCCCCCGTCGTGAATAAGACGCTCCCCCGCCGCCCGTTCCGCCGCCACGAAATCCAGCAGCCAGGGCGTCCCGGTCTCGGTCTGGTGTTTCTGGGCCATCTCCAGCATCCGGCCAGCCACGGGTGGAATGTGGTCATAGGCATAAATCTGCCCGTGGGGATGGTGCAACGTCACCCCTACCTCCACGCCGCGGTTCTCGAAGGCCAGCACGCTTTTGATGACCCCACCTTCCGCAAAACGCGACGTCCGGTCCGCCCACACGGTCAGCAGCAAACCCATCTGCGCGTCACTGAGATCGGAGAGCCGTCCCGCTGCGTTCTGGCTGAAGACCACGACTTCGCATGCCCCCACGCCTGCCCGCGTGTCTGCCGGGCCGGGCGGAGGTTCAGGCGCATTCAGGGTCAGGCTGGGAAAGCGGTTGGCGAAGACGGCCAGATCGTATTGCCCGCGCGGCAACTCGGTGGGATGGTCCGGGTCCGAAGTCGGCGCCAGGGGATTGTATTCGGGTGGGGGAAGGAAAGTCCGGCCCAGACGGTGGGCCGCATACATGACCCACTCGCCGCGCAGGGGGTGCCAGCGCATGACTGGGCGCGCGTCCACAGGGTCCGGGCTGGGGCTGGGAATCTCAGACGTGACCACGATGGGGTGAAGCCCGTACAGCGTCAGCGGGCGGCCATCCGGTTTCAGGTATTCCTCCTGATACGTCTGGGGGGTAGTGGCGGTCATAGCGGCCACTGTGCGCCGTGCGCGGGCAGATCGCCCACGCGCGAATCGGTCAGGTTGAATGTTGCGCGGCTGAATCGGGTCACGGCTCCTCCAAGACTTTCGGTGAGGGTGGTGGGACGGTCCGGTCCGCTGATCTCCAGGCAACGCCGCAGCAACGCCAGTCCATCGGCGTCCAGCATGGCAATCGGATCGCTGCTGGCCCGCAGGCCGCCCACCACGTCCAGCATGGCGGCGATGGTGTGGCGCTCGGTGGCGGTCAGCAGGCTCAGTTCGCGGCGGCAGATGGCCACGTCCGGGTCCGGCTGGTACCAGGCGTGCTGATACCAGCGCGACAGGGCAGTGTGCAGCGCGTTGCGGGCGCTGGGGCCAGTGGCGTCGCCCAGCCAGACGCGGCGCGAGTCCTCGTCCCACAGCGGGGCCACGTCCGGCCCGGTGCGCATGGCGTCCACGAGGCCGACGCTGGCGGCCAGCGGCGCGCCGCAGCCCAGCAGGAAGGCGTCCTCCCCGGCCCCGTCGCGCAGGGCTTGCAGGCCCATGCGGTATGCCTGCGCCCGGCCCACCGTCGGGTCGTGCCGCACCCCTGGCAGCGCCGCGCCGTACAGGAAATCCAGCTTCAGATACGGGTAGCCCCAGCTGCGCGCCGTAGCGGCCAGCTCACGCAACCACGCCAGCACCTGCGGGTGTGTGGTGTCCAGCGCGTGGTACGCCCCGCCCCAGTTGTGCCCCACACTGAGCGGCCTGCCGTCCTCGCCGCGCAGCATCCACTCGGGATGATCGGCAAACAGCTGCGAGGTCGGCGAGGCCAGGAAGGGGGCCAGCCACAGTCCCGCCGTGAAGCCCAGTTGGTTCAGCCCTGCCGGGAGATCACGGGCGTGCCCGCCGAAGTGGTCTGAGGCGGTGAACCAGTCGCCCAGATCGCTCTGGAAGCCGTCGTCCAGCTGAAACACGTCGAAGGGGAGGTTGTGCTGCCGGGCCAGCCGGGCATTCTCCAGCATCGCTTCCAGCGTCACGCCCCGGTAATAGCTGTACCAGCTGCACCAGACCCGCTGCGGCGCCGGCGTGCGGGCGTGCATGTTCTGCCCCAGCTCGGCGGCGCGGCGCTCCAGTGTGAGGATCACGTCGTCCGTGTCGTCCCAGGTCAGCTCGACATCCGGTCCCTCTACGGTGGCCGACACATGCACTGCGTCACCTTTGGCCCGCGCCTCCCAGTGGATGAAGCTGCCCGTGGCATCCTTGGCCGCGCCCACCCAGCCGCCGCCGTCAGGACGGACCAGCGCCAGCACGGTATGACTGCGCCACACCCCCGCCTCGCCACTGGGCAGAAAGGCTGGATCGTGGCCCTGTTCATGTCGCCAGGCCATCAGCGGGACGGCCTGGACGTCGGTCAGCGGGCGCAGCTCCGCCTCACTCCACGACTGGTAACCGCTAATCAGCACACGGACGTGGGCAGGAGCTATTGAGAGGTTCCATTCAGGCATTTTGATTCTCCAGCACAACACTGTCCAGCACGGTGAAACTGACCGGGTTCAGCGTGCGTCCGTTCCACTCCACCGCGTCCGGATTCCAGTTCTGCAGCAGCGTTTTTCCGGCGCGTCGGCTGAGCCGCACGCCGTCTGGCAGTGGGACGATGGGCACGCCTGCGTTCGTCAGCACCTCGGCCAGCACAGTGCCGACAAGCTGGGCGCTGTGCGCGCCGATCACGGTGACGTTGTCCTTGCGGATCACCGCGCTCTGGCCGTCCAGCGGGCCGCCGGAGTAGCTGTACAGGGTCTGCGCGTCCTGGGTGCGGTAGCTCTCGGCCCAGCCGTGTGCCTCGAATGTGCCGCCGTCGCCCTCGATCTGCTGAGCAAGGGTGGGGCGCAGCGAATCGTACTGAAGCAGTTTCGCGCCCACCAGGGCCGACAGCGGGCCGAACTGCCCGTCCGCCCAGGTTTCGCCGCCGGGCGTGCGGAAGGCGGTGCGCGGGCCGCAGACCAGTTTCGCCCCGGCTTCCACCGCAGCTGTCCAATGCGCCGACCGCTCCTGCGAGACCAGGGTGATGGCCGGCGCGACGATCACCGCGTAACCGCTCAGGTCGGCGTCGGCGTGAATCACATCCACATCCATGCCCAGCGCCCGCAGCGCCGAATAGTAGGTCAGCGTCTGGGTCCAGTAGCTGAGGCTGGCGCTGTGTTTCTGCTCGTCGTAAAGCCACAGGCTCTCGTAGTCATGAAGCAAGGCGACTCTCGCGGCTACCTCGCCCACCGGAAACTGCGTGGTGTCCAGTTCGGCCACCTCGGCGTAGCCGCGGTCCGTCGTCTCGTCGTGCCGCAGCAGACCGCTGTGCATGACCTCCTGCGCCATTGTGGCGGCCCGCCAGCGAAAGTAGCTGACGACATCCGCGCCGTGTGCCCACGCCTGCGCCGTCCACAGTTGCACCGCCCCCTCGGCAGGCAGCGGGTTGAAGGGCGCCCAGTTGACCTGCCCGCACTGTTGCTCCATTACCCAGGGGCCGTTCGGCGTGCCCTGGCCCTCGCGTCCCAGCGCGTTGTGGCCGCCCAGCACGCCCCGGTACAGGTCATGGTTGAAGGCGATCAGATCCGGCTGTCCCGTCCGCGCAAAGTGGGTCTTCACGTCCTCGCCGCTGCCGGATGGAGCGAAGAATTCCAGCATACCCAGCGGGTAATTGTCCCAGGTCACGAAGTCCAGACCCCGCGCCACGGCGTAGTGGTCAAAGCCCGTCTCGAAGATCATGAAGTTGTGCGTGATGAAGCGCCCCGGCGACAGCTCACGCAGGATCGCCACCTGCTCGGCCTGAAACTCGGCAATCATGTCCGAGGCGAAGCGGTAGAAATCCAGCACATGCGACGGGTTTGGCTCAGTCACTGTCAGATTGGGAGGCTTGATCTGCGCCCAGTCGTTGTATTCCATGCTCCAGAAGACGTTGCCCCAGGCGGTGTTCAGGGCCTCCAGCGTGCCGTATCTGCGCTCCAGCCAGCCTGGAAAGGCGGCGGCACTGGCTCCGCCATAACTGCGGGCCGTGTTGTGGCAGCCGAACTCGTTGTCCGTCTGCCAGCCCGCCACCGCTGGATGGTTGCCGTAGCGTTCGGCCATCGCCCGCGTGATGCGCCGGGAATGCTCGCGGTAGACCGCCGAGGCGAAATCGTACTGCCGCCGTGATCCGAACTCGCGGACGCGACCCTGGGCATCAATCGGTAGAATTTCGGGGTGGGCGCGCACCAGCCACGCCGGCGGTGTGGGCGTCGGCGTGCACAGCACCACGCGCATGCCCGCAGCATGGTAAGCCTCGATAGCCGTGTCCAGCCAGGCCCAGTCGTACTGGCCGGGCAGCGGCTCCATGCGGCTCCAGGCGAATTCGGCGATTCGCACGTAGGTCAGGCCCAGTTCCCTCTGCTGCTGCGCGTAGCGCGCCCAGCGGTCTGGCGGCACATGCTCCGGATAATCGCAGGAACCGAGCAGGAGATGGGGGGCGGGGGTGGCGTCGGATTGGGTCATGGCATGTCCTGGGGAGTGGAAGTCGAAAAGTCTGAAGGATCACGGGGATGACTCAGACAGGCTAAACCGCACGGTATGAATGTGGGTTGTCGTTCTGTTCAGGGAGATCTGGGCTGGCGTTTAGTTTTCCCCTCCAGCCATTGCTCGGGAGGAGGGGAAAGACGCCTGGGCCTTGGCCATCAGTCCTTGACCGCACCGCCCGCAATCCCGGCGACGAAATGCCGTTGCAGCGACAAGAACAGTGCCAGAAAGGGAATGGTGGCAATCGCCGTGCCCACCATGATGCCGCCCCAGGAAACGCGGGTCAGGCCCACCAGGGTGCCCAGCGCCACCGGCATGGTGTAGCTGTCCTTTTGCGTGAGCACGATCAGCGGCCACAGGTAATCGTTCCAGGAGGCCAGGAACAGCAGAATGGCCAGGGCAGCCAGGGCCGGGCGCACGATGGGCAGCGCGATCTGCCAGAAGATGCGGCCCTCGGACGCGCCGTCGATGCGGGCGGCGTTCAGCAGGTCGCTGGGGACGGTCTGGAAAGCCTGACGCATGTAGAAGATGCCGATGGTATTCGCCAGTGTCGGCAGAATGACGGCCCAGTAGGTGTTCGACAGCTTCAGGTCGCGCGCCACCAGAATGAACTGCGGAATGATGGTCACGAAAGCGGGAATGGTCAGCGTCGCCAGGATCAGGCCGAACAGCCAGTTCTTGCCGGGAAAATCAAACTTGGCGAAAGCGTAACCGCCCATACTGGTCAGCAGCATGCTGAAGACGGTGTAGAGCGTC
The DNA here is from genome assembly GCF_014201875.1 of Deinococcus humi. Classification (NCBI taxonomy): domain Bacteria; kingdom Thermotogati; phylum Deinococcota; class Deinococci; order Deinococcales; family Deinococcaceae; genus Deinococcus; species Deinococcus humi. Next base: position 141,805 of record NZ_JACHFL010000012.1, read on the forward strand.
GCGATGGCGGTGCTGTTGAACAGCGTCCGGATGAAGTTGGTATCGGCCTGCAGCCCCCGGAAATTTTCCAGAAAGGCTCCGCCGAACCACAGCGGCGGATTGGGGCTGAAAATGGCGGTTTCCGGGTGGGTACTGAACACGGCCATGATCCATAGTGGCGCCAGAAAGAGGAGCGCCAGCGGCAGCAGGGCCAGGTGCAGCCAGAATGCGCTTGTGCGTCTGCGGGCGACTACGCCCGGTGAGTCGTGGGCAGCCACCTGCGGCCTGGCCGTCATGTTTCCCTCCCGAAGAGTCGAAGCTGGATAATGCTGAACACGGCGGCGATGGCGGCCACCGTGTACGCGATGGCACTGGCGTAACCAAAGTTGAACGAGCGGAACCCCTGCTGGTACAGGTATGTCCCCAGCGTCATGGTGGCGTTGCCAGGACCGCTGTTGGTAATCAGCGCGGGCTCAGTGAACAGTTGCAGCGTGCCGATCACGCTCAGGACCATGCAGAACAGCAGCGTGGGTCTCAGCAGCGGCAGCGTGATCTTCCAGAACTGCTGCGTGGGCGTGGCCCCATCGATGCTGGCGGCTTCATACACGTCCTCGCTGATGCCCTGTAGCCCGGCCAGCAGGATGATGGCGTTGTAGCCCGTCCAGCGCCAGGTCATGGCCAGGATGATCACGGACATGGCCGGGCCAGACTGATTGAGCCAGTCCACGGCGGGCAGGCCAATGCCGGTCAGGGCGCGGTTGACCACGCCGAAATCGGTGTTGAACAGCAGCCGGAACACTGCCGAATACGCCACTGTACCCACCACCAGCGGCGCGAAAAAGGCGAAACGGAACCATCCGGCGGCCCTGAGCAGTTTGCTGTTCAGGGCCACGGCCAGGACGGTGGCCAGCGACAGCATGAGCGGCACCTGAATCACCAGAATCACCAGGGTATTTCGCAGGGCGGTGCGAAAGAACTCGTCCTGGGTCAGTCGGGACCAGTTGGATAGGGCGTAGGGCGCGTCTGCCCCAAGACGCGAATCCTTGAAGCTCATCAGAAATGAGCTGACGATCGGCCAGGCCCAGAAGGTCAGGAAGATCAGCAGGTACGGCAGGATAAACAGGTACGGCGCTTTGGGGGTGCGCGCCCAGCGCCCGGTGCGCGCGCGCCGGGGGGCAGGGGAGAGCGGCTGTGAAGTGGTCATGACTACCTCGGCAGAACACGGAGGAGGAGCGAAGGAGGCGAGAGCGGTAAAAACAGCGCTGAGCGAGGGAAGCGGGCGTCCGTGTGGTCGCCATTCCCTCGCCCATTGCCATCACACCGCGCTCAGGCCCGGCCCGCTATCCGGACTCCACAGCAGAAGACGGGAGTGCCAGGCGCTGGCCGCTGTCCTGACGGCCTTACTTGGCGACAGGCAGGCCCGTGGCGCTGCTGATCTTCTTGGCGGCGTCGTCCAGGGCTTCCTTGGCGGTCTTGTAGCGGCCCTTGATGTAGTCGGCCTGCACCACGATCATGACCTGACGGGCGTCCTGGAAGTACTGGGTGCCGCGCGCCTGGGGCACGTCACCCAGGGTTCCGAGGATGGTCTGCCACACGGCCTGGTTGCCCCAGTACGGCTGTGCGGTCTTCACGTAGGGGTCCTTGGTGGCACTGAGCAGGCTGGGCACCAGGCCCTGAGACTTGAGCATGGTGACCTGACCGCCAGCGGTGGCCAGAGCGTTTTCGATGAAGGCGTAGGCTGCCGCCTGGTTCTTGCTGGAGCTGGGAATCGCCAGAGCGCTGCCGCCCAGGTTGCTGGCGCGCACGCCCCCGGCCTTGGAGGCGGGCATCAGGTACACGCCCCACTTGCCCTTCTGATCCGGGGCGTTGGTGCGGATGGTGCCCTCATACCACGCGCCGAACATGGCGCTGGCGGTCTTGCCTGCCTTGACGTTGGTGATCTGGCCGCCCCAGTCGCCGGTGGTGACGACCTGCGCGTCGTACAGCTTCTTGATGGTGTTCAGGGCCGTCACGCATCCCGGCTGATTGATCGTGACCGCCTTGGCGGCGTTGTCGAAGTAAAAGCAGCCGTTCTGGTTGGCGAGCATGCGGAACCATTCGTCATCCTGGCCGTTGGCGACGGTCGCCATCTTCACATTGTTGTTGAATTTGGCATTGACCTTCTTGCCCGCCGCGATAAAGTCGTCCCAGGTCTTGATGTTGGCCGGGTTGACGCCCGCCTGCTGATACAGGTCGCGGCGGTAGAACATCACCACGGGGCCGGAATCCCAGGGCATGGCGAAGCGTTTGTTGCCCGCCGTCAGCTCGGTCCACTTGAAGGCTGGGAAGTTCTTAACCAGCTTGTCCGCGCCCTTGGTGTTCAGGTCCACGAAGCAGTTGGGGAAGCGTGACCAGAACACCTCGGCCTCGTTGTTCTCGATGGAATAGACGTCGGGCATGTCCTGGCCCCCGGCGGCGCATCCGGCCAGTCCCCGGTCGTACACGTTCTGGTTGCCCAGGTCCTCAACCTTGACTGTCACGTTGGGGTACTTCTTGTTGAAGCTGGGAATGGTGCTTTCCAGCGCCTTGGCGGCGGCATCCCAGGACCAGACGGTGATGGTGCCGGACAGGTCCTGAGCGGCGGCGGAACCGGCGAGCAGCAGGGCGGACAGGGACAGCATAACTTTCTTCATGGGAACCTCCGAGATGGGTTGGGTGTTGAGGAGAATGGGGCGCGCAGTTTAAACCAGTTGAAGATCGGGAATGCAATTCAGGAGATCGGTGGGGGGTTCGCCGCTGTGTCTGTCGGTAATCAGGGTGTGAACGGCAGCCACCGACGCCACCTGCGCCTGACTGACCTGCCCGAGCTTGCTGTGATCGGCCACCACCACGATTTCACGGGCCTGATGCACCATGATGCGTTTGATCTCCGCTTCCTCGTGGTTGGCGTTGGTCACGCCCGCCTGGGCACTCACACCGTTGCAGCCCAGAAACAGCCGATCCGCATGAATGCGTCCCAGCACTTCCAGGGCGTAGGGGCTGACCAGCGAGTGCTGTAGCGGACGCAGCATGCCGCCGGTGACGATCACGCGCACGTTCGGCAGTCGTTCCAGTTCCAGGGCAATGTTCAGGCCGTTGGTAATGATGGTCACGCCACGCAACGTGGGCGGCAGCGCGCGGGCCACCTCGGTGGTGGTGCTGCCCACGTCCAGGAACACGGTCTCGCCGTCCTGAACGAGCGCTGCCGCCGCCCGCCCGATGCGCCGCTTGGCCGCTGAGTGCTTGCGGCTGGTTTCCTCGAGCGGGAATTCGCGCTGGATATCCAGCGGCAGCCGCGCTCCGCCGCGGGTCCGGCGCAACTGGCCAGACGTCGCCAGCGCTTTCAGGTCACTGCGAACAGTGACTTCCGAAACCCCCAGAAGTTTTGAAAGCTCGGATGCGGAAACTTCCCCATTTTGCTGTGCAAGAGAGAGAATCTCGCTTCTGCGGGCCTGAATCATGTTCACCCCCTCGTTTGTGCGATTTTCGTTGCTTTCGGAGTTTATGTTGGAACTGCTTCCGCGTCAAGAGTCGCTTCCCTGCCATGAAAGAGCAGCCCACAGCCCATCACGATCAGGCTGCCCGTCCGCACGAAATACGCCGAGCGGACCAAGCCTCCCCGCACTTCTCAGCGCCATCACTCGTATGCTGGGGAGCGTGAAGCTCGCTCCCTACATTGACCACACCCTGCTGAAGGCCACCGCAACACCCGCCGATATTTCCAGACTGTGTCAGGAGGCCCGCGACAACGCCTTTTACGCCGTGTGCGTCAATCCCGTGTACGTGGCGCAGGCTCGCGCCGAGCTGGACGGCAGTGGGGTCAAGGTCGCCACCGTCTGCGGCTTTCCGCTGGGGGCAGTGACCAGCGGCCAGAAGGCTGTGGAGGCCCGCCTGAGTGTGGAGGAGGGAGCGGACGAGGTGGACATGGTCATCCACATCGGCGCGGTCTTAGCTGAGGACTGGGACAGCGTGCAGGCCGACGTGCGCGCGGTGCGGCAGGCCATTCCCGAACATGTTCTGAAGGTGATCATCGAAACGTGCTACCTGGACGATGAGCAGAAGCGCGGCGCGACGGAAGCGGCGGTCGCGGGCGGCGCAGACTTCGTGAAGACCAGTACCGGCTTCGGCACCGGGGGCGCAACGCTCGATGATGTCCGGCTGATGCGCGAGGTCATTGCGGGCCGCGCGAAAATCAAGGCGGCGGGCGGCGTCCGCAGCGCGGCGGATGCCCGCGCCATGATCGAGGCCGGGGCGGACCGCCTGGGCACGTCCGGCGGTGTGGCCCTGGTTGCTGAAGATGGGATGGCTGGCGAGCAGAGCGGCGAGGGGTATTGATGGCGGCTCAATCCCAGATTCCTGAAGTCGTCCTCGCCTCCGGCAGCCCCCGGAGGCGCGAACTGCTGACTCTGCTGGGCGTGACCTTCCGCGTGCAGGTCAGCGGCGAGGACGAGGACAGCGCCGAGACCGATCCGCACGCGCTGGCCGCCGAACTGGCGGCTCTTAAGGGCCGCAGCGTGGCCGCCCTGAATCCGGACGCGCTGGTCATTGCCGCCGACACGGTGGTGGCCGTGGACGGCACGCTGCTGGCCAAGCCTGCCAACGCCGCCGAGAACGCCGATTTTCTGCGCCAGCTCTCGGGCCGCTCGCATGGGGTGTTCACGGGCGTTTCGGTGTTTGTGGGCGGCCACGAGCGCACCGAGGTCGCCCGCACCGATGTGACCTTCCGCGCCCTGTCTGAAGCCGAGATTGACTACTACGCACAGTCCGGCGAGGGGCTGGACAAGGCAGGCGGTTACGGCGTGCAGGGGCTGGGTCAGGCGCTGGTGTCCCGCATCGACGGCGAGTTCTCCAACGTGGTGGGCTTTCCGCTGTCGCTGGTGATTGAGCTGCTGCGTGAACACGGCGTTCCAATCTGGGGTGCGCCCCAGTCCACAAGGAGCAGTCCGGAGGCGGCTCCGGCGTGACGGGGGGGCGGCAGCTGGGTCTGGTTTTCGTAGGGTTGCTGCTGATCAGCATGGTGCTGACGCGCTTTCAGGTGGTGCCGCCCACCGCGCTGCGCTCGTTCACCGCGCCGGTCTCGCAGGTGGGCGTGGTGGTGGCCGATAACCTGCGCCGCGCCGTGACGAGCGTGACCCAGCAGCGGGACCTGCGGGCCGAGGTCAGCAGATTGCAGGTGGAAAACGATGTGTTACGTCAGCGGAACGAGTTGCTAACCCGCGAGGCCAGTCGCTTAAAACAGCTGGAGATCATCACCCGCACGCAGGCCCCCAACGCGGTGGGGATCGCGCAGGTCATTGCCGTCGATCCCAGCCCGCTGCTGTCGCGCCTGACCCTCAACAGGGGCACGCGCGACGGTGTGCGCGTTCGCATGCCAGTCACGGTGCCCGGCGGGCTGGTAGGACAGGTCACGGGTGTCAGCGCGTCCAGGGCGACAGTGGTCTCCCTGGTGGACCCCGAAAGCACCGTGGGGGTCACCCTGCAGGGCGGCGGCGGTGGACGCGGCCTGGCCCACGGCGTCCCGCCAGATCGCCTGCGCGCCGAGTTCTCGCGCAGTGTGCCAATCAAGGCGGGAGACACTCTGGTGACCTCGAGCCTGGGCGGGGTCTACCCGGTGGGCGTGCGGGTGGGCACGGTGGAGCAGGTCCTGCCGTTGGGGCCAAACGATGTCAACCGCTCTGTGATTGTCCGGCCGGCGGTGGACCTGGGCGTGGTGGAAGACGTGACCATTCTGGAGGGCCTGTAATGCTGGGGCGGCGAGGGCTGGGTCAGCGCAGATGGGGTCAGCGGGGCAGTGGTGCAGGGCGGTTCAACCGGGGCGGCCTGGGCCGAGGCGGTCTGGGGCCGCGGGCCGGCCTGCCGCAGCGTGGTCCGGAGCGGATTTTCCGGGGGGTGGTCTACGCCGCGCTGCTGATCGCCGTGCAGGGCCTGCTGTCCCGGCTGGCTGACGCGGCTGGCCTCGCGGCTCCCGATCTGTTCCTGTTGACTGCTGTGGCGTTGGCGTGGCGCATGGTGCCGGGATGGGCGCTGGTGGCCGCCTACGGTGTGGGATTGGGCCAGGACCTGCTGGGCGGCGGCGTGCTGGGCCTGCATGCGGCGGGGCTGGCCGGGGCGGCGCTGCTGGCGGTGTTGATCCGGCGCTACGTGGCCGACTCCGGTCCCCTTCAGAGCGCGCTGAGCGTGGTAGGTGCGCTTGTGGGCGAGTGGCTGACCTTCGGGCTGCTGGCCTACTGGCTGCGCTCCGAACTGATCACGGTGAAGCTGCTGCTGAACACGATTCCCAGCCTGCTGCTGGGTACACTGCTGGCGTACCCGCTGTGGGACTGGGCCGTGCGCTGGGGCATCGGTCCACGCCCCGGCCCGCAGGAGAAACTGGCGTGAGGAAGGAGAGAACGGTGAACGGTGCGGTATGGAGTGCGGGGCGGGACTGCCCGGCGGCGGGCTTCGCGTGAGCCGCGCCGAACATCCCCTGCACCGCCCCGATCAACGCCACGAGCGGCTCAAGCGTGAGCGCAAACGGGCCGTCAGGATTAAGAAGGAGGGGGCCAGCAGCGGGGCCGCGCGGGTGGGCTGGGTGGCCTTCGCATTCAGCCTGGGGCTGCTGGGGCTGGGGGCGCGGCTGTATACCCTGCAGGTCACGCAACACAGCCAGTATGCGGTGCAGTCGGCCAGCAACTTCCAGCGCGATGAGGTGATCCGTGCCCTGCGCGGCGAGATCCG